>JBAXYP010000079.1:0-7265 GCA_041670725.1 Sphaerochaetaceae bacterium | reverse complement strand
CTTGTTCTATCGAAAAGCCGCGTTGCTGTCGGTGGGTTCCGGACTCCCTTGGGCTGTGGCCCTCGGTACCGTTCTGTTCGTCGCCGTCTGGCTCGGCGTATTCTCTTTCAAGCACGTTCAATATTCGGGAGAACTGTGGTGGGAATTTGCGTTGGAAAAAGATGCGCCACGTTCGCTTCGTGCCGGTCTTGGCGTCGGAGTCGCGGCGGCGGCGGTCACTTTGCGGATGCTTCTCTCTCCGGTGCCCAAGCTTTCCCGTATAAGGCGTGAGCAATGCGAGGACAAGTTGGAAGCCGCAATGGGGTACTCCGCGCGTTCTTGTGCGAATCTTGCGCTTCTCGGGGACAAATACTTTTTCTTCTCCGATGACGGGACGGCGTTTGTGATGTACGGGGAGGTGAACAACATGTTCGTCGTGATGGGGGATCCCGTAGGGCGGAAGGAAGCGTTCGCCTCCCTTCTGTGGTCGTTCTACGAAATCACCCACAGAGAAGGTGTGAGAACGGTATGGTACGAGATATCTTCGGAAAACATCCCCGTGTTCATTGAACTCGGCATGCACATTTTCAAGATCGGGGAAACGGCGATGGTCGACCTTCAGGCGTTTTCTCTGCAGGGTTCTGCGGGAAGGAGCATTCGGCCGTCGTGGAACCGGATGGTACGGGAAGGTTATGCTTTCGCCGTATTGCCGAGAGAGGAAGCGGCAACGCGGTCGGACGAATTGCATTCCGTCTCGAATGCGTGGCTCGAGGCGCGGAAGGCGAAAGAGAAGGGGTTCTCCCTCGGGTTCTTCGATCGCGCCTATCTCGCTCAGTTTCCTTGTGCCGTCGTCCAGAAGGAAGGGCGTATAGCCGCCTTCGCCAATCTTTGGGAAAGCGGAGACGGGCGGGAACTGTCCGTCGATCTGATGAGGTACGATCCCTCGGTTCCCAGTGGTTGCATGGAATACTTGTTTGCCCAGTGCATGCTATGGGGAAAGGAGAAAGGATACCAGCGCTTTGACCTGGGCGTCGCTCCGATGTCCGGTCTTGGGACGGGGCAGGATGCCCCCCTGTGGAACAAAGGCATCAACTTTCTGTTCCAGAAAGGAGAAGGAAGCTACAATTTTCAGGGACTTCATGCGTTCAAGGACAAATTCAGCCCGAAATGGAAACCGGTGTACCTTGCCGTGCCGTCATCCGTTCCCGCCACGGCCCTGCCCCTTATCGCGGTGGGTATCGCCCAACTGGTCGGCAGAGGAAAACCGTTGCCCGTGGGCAAATGAATGCGCCACATCTCGCATTCTTTTCCCGCTTGGGGTATGATAAAGAATACTATGGACAAATGGTTGGGAAACAGTATTTGTGAAGTGACGGCAATGGAGAAGAAGAAAGCCATCATGCAGGTGATCGATACCTGCACCGTTTTTTCATCGCTTCCCGATATGGATCGCTTCAAGCGTGCGGTGTTGCGCCGTGAGCGCATCGAGACGACCGGCATCGGCCACGGAGTGGCCATCGCCCATGGGAAAATCCTCGGCATCGACCGGGTCTATGTGGGACTTGGGGTAAGCAGGGAAGGCATTGTCTATGATTCCCTTGACGGAATGCCGGTACATTTGTTATTCGTCATCGCCTCCAGTCCCATTACCCAGATCGTCTACCTGCACGTGCTTGGCAAATTGCTGGAGACGGCCAGACGTCCTGACATGCGCAGGAGACTTGATCATTTTGATCCCGATTCATTTCCTTCGTTCCTTGACGGTCTGGTACGAAAGGATTTTCTCTGGCTTTGCGACGGTCCGTTTACCGTACAAACTCGCCCCCGACTACGACATGTCTGACCGGTATATCCCACGCATCCGTAGGCAACGCATCCAGCAATTGATAGCTTCTGCATACTCCGATGGTGACCGCCTTTGGGTACCGCTCTAGATATCGGTCATAAAAACCTTTCCCTCGACCGAGCCGATATCCTTCCTTGGTGAACGCAATCCCCGGGACGAGGATTACGGAAGTTTCGGTAGGTTCCACCACCTCTCCGTCCTTCGGCTCGAATACTCCGTAGTCCCTTTTCCTGACATGTTCTCTCCAATTTCCTGAGATTGAGTGATATTCCATCTTGCCGTCAGAAAGGCATCTGGGGAGTGCAATGGGGAGATCGGAAAGGAGGGCGGTGATATCCGGTTCGCTGGCAAGGGGGACGAAAGCGAACAGGCGGTCGGAGAGGAGAACCATCGGACAGAACAACAACGTGCGCATCGTCGCCTCGTCCTCTATGCTCCAGTCTCCGGGAACATGACGCAATTGCATCCTTAATTCCGTTTTGCTCAGCATATCCATCCAACTCCCGCCAAAAGCATTCCCGATACCAACAGTATAACGTCATTACTATGGAAGCCCAATCCTCTTCGTCGTCGGGATGCGTCAAACAGTCGGGAATCCAAGGCATCTGACATTTGCTGGACCGATCGAAGCAAGTTGGAGAAAATGCCGGAGGTGAGGGTGTACAAGTATCGTACGGGATGCCGTTTCGGACTGAGCCGCGCCGCCTGTGCCGTGGCGACGCGGTCCGCTACATCGAAGACCAGCGGAATCATGGAAAGCGTCAGTTGGATGGTGGCCGCCACTTCATATCCTTTGACCCAAGGGATGGAATCCAACGGACGCCCAAGACAACGGGCGAGATCGTCCGGATCGGTCGAATCGGAGAACAACAGGGACAGGATGATGAAATCGAGGAACCGAAGCGTTGCGGCGGCGGCTTGTTTCCAACCTCCCTGTTCAGTCAAAGCGATCAAGAGCGCGATGGTCAGGAAAAAAGCAAGGCTTCCCTTCAGACGGGCAAAGGGAAATCCCGTCGCCAGCAAAGAGCAGAAAAGTACAAGAAACACCGTGCAGGCGTAGAGGAGACTGGCGCGGGCAAGAGGAACGCACAGTACGATGACGATGGACAGTTTCGCCAACGGATTGCTTCGGCTGAGGAACGTACGGTTTTCCCTATAGTGGAAGATCATGCTTTGAGCCATGAAAGATCCTCCACATTGCAGGACGGAGGCAGGTAGATGTCATTGTTCCTGAATGTTTTCAACATTGCTTCATCCGGTTTCCCCTGTGCGATGATCTCTCCTTTCCTCAGTAATATCGCCTGATCGACATGGGCGAGAATTTTCTCCACTTCGTGACTGACCAAGAGGATTGTAACGCCCCGTCGCCGCAAATCAATGAGCGTGGCGATCACCTCGCGTACTGAAGGCCAATCGAGATTGGCGAACGGTTCGTCCATGACAAGAATGTCCGGGGCCATCGCCAATACACCGGCGATGGCAAGTCTTCGCGCCTCTCCTCCGGAGAGGGTCATCGGATCCTGTCCGAGTTTGTCCGAAAGGAACAGGATTTCCGCAAGATGGGAAAGTCTCTTTTTGATTTCTTGATCCCCTAGCCCAAGGTTCTCCATGCCGAAGCGGATGTCCTTCTCTACGGTGCGTCCGACAATTTGGGTCGGTGCGTCTTGGAACACCAGGCCGACTCGGCGCATCCGCTTTTTGGCGGAAAGCGTTTCCCCTTCGATGGCGATCGTCCCCCCTCGTTCTTTGAGCAATCCTTTGAGAACTTTCAGCAATACGCTTTTACCCGCTCCGTTGGGACCCGCGAGTAAAGTAATGCTTCCCTTCTCTAAAGAAAAGGAGAGATGGTTGAGCAATAACGTATCGTCGGTGAACCCGAAAGTGAGATCGGTCGCCTGAAGCATAGGATCCATATATCGACGACTGTAACAGGAATTGGTTGCCGGAGGCAAGAATCGGAGGAAATTGTGAACCTGAGAGATGAGATTCAATGCCGTTCCCGTGTATCGCCAATTTTTCTCCTGACATAAAAAAGGGGCCGCTTTCGCGGTCCCTCTGTACAAGACAACGTCTCCGTTGTTATTTGTCGTTGCCGATTTTGATCTGGATCTTCTTCGGCTGGGCCATCGGTTTCTTGGGAAGCGTGATGGTCAGGATGCCGTCCTTGAACGATCCCTGGATGTTGGCCTCATCCACGTCTTCGGGCAGGCTGAATGCACGTTCGAAACTTTGGCAACCACGTTCTTTGATCAAGTATTTCTGCCCGTCCTTCTCTTCATGCTTTTCGGCCTTCTGGGAAGAGAGATGCAAGACATGTTTCTCGACGCTTACTTGCACATCGTCTTCTTTGTAGCCGGGGAGTTCGGCGGACACTACATAATCCTTGTCGTTTTCCTCGACATCGACTGCAGGAAGGTTGCACCCGCCAAATCCCCAGTTGAACATGTCATTGAACAGCGCCTCGAAGTCGCCGTTCACCGGGTAGTTCTGATTGCGATTCATAAGTCCGTATTTCATTTTTACGCCTCCATGCGTTTGTTGTACTGTCGTATCTGTGGCTTTTTCGAACCACATCATATGTATTGCACAAGGCGTGCCAACTTTTTCTTTTGATTATAATTTGTTTTATTGTAATAAATAAGTTAATAGAAGAAGCGGCTATAGGAAAAAAGAGTAAGACAGTTTGAACCATCCGTGCCGATCCTTTCTCTTTAAACGTGTCATTTTGCTCCACCATCTGCGGGAGGATACCGCATAGGGGGGCAGAATGACACGGAAGGAATGTTCGGTTCAGGGACACGACGTCCGATATTGCATGGGCGATCGTGGCAAGTCAGGTTTTTTTGTGCATGAGTTCCTTTCCTTTTTCCCTCCACCCTTTGGTCGTATTGGGAAAAGGAGGTGTGATCACGCACGATTGCGTGTCTGCTTTGGGGACTCCGCCCCTTCCACACGACAAGGTTGTTCTCCGGCCAAGACGATGACGGCCAAGGCTTTTTTCCGGTCCGAAGCGATCAATTGTGCCGCCTGGTACAGCTCCGGATCATCGGCGATCAGTTTGAACACGGGATCGTCGGAAATCCACCTGCCACTCCTTTTCCCTGTCCATTCATTCTCTTCATCGTTGTATTCCTCTCCGGTGACGAGGTATTCGACGGATGTCCCAAGTGCTTTCGCCAAAGCGACGCACGCATCCCCCTTGGGGATCGGTTGCGGATTTTGGACAAGCCATGCTTCGATTTTGGTCTTTGGAAATCCGCATCTTACAGAGAGTTCTCGTTGTGTCATCCCCAGTGTTTTTCGTAACGCTTCAACTCTTTTCCAGAAATCAATCATTCATATAGCATATGCTTTTTTTAGTGTTAATCTTATAATTTTAAAAGAATTACATTGACAAAAACAAAATACGGGATGATAATCTTTCAGTATAGAAAGATTTTATATAAAACGAATCATTACAAAATGAAAGAATCAAAACCTCACGCTTTACTAAATGATTTTCGTGATATCTTAGAAGACGGGAAGCCGAAGGAAACATGCGGGCGCCTTTGGACGTATGGAGGAGGTATCATGAAACTTTGTCTGCTTCCCAATGGCGTCGGGTGGTTCCAAGATCATTGGGGCACTGTCCATACCGGCCATGTGCGAGTAATCCGTGACGGTGGCTACGCCCGATTCGCCGATGAAAACGACTCCAGGCTTTTGATTCTTTTTCCCGAAGAACGGATCGGCAGCAAATTCAGGGATTTTGACGATTTGTTTCAAAGAGATATTTTGTTTTATTACGGCGTCGCCGCTCTGTTCCCGCTGGCATTGCAAAAACACCAGCATCCTGTAGTCTTTCCACAAGTCCATTCTTAAGTCGTTTGATGAAACACATTGACAGGATTCCTCATTTTCTCTTATGATATTTTTATGATATTATAATGATATCAAGAGGAGAAAAACCATGGACAACCAAAAGGTCATCCGTACGGAGGGTGCGGTAACGGAAAAAAACCTTGATGCGCCGATCAAGGGCATGTCGTTTCTTGTCTGGAACAGTATAGCTGTGACGGCGGCTATCGTCGTCTTCTGCTTGGAGATGCAACGGGGAATTTTTGGTCTTGGGGATCTGCTGCTCGCCATCATTACGGCCGTTTATGGGTTTGTTGTGGGGCCGATTCTCTACGCAGGCCTGCGCGTAGTCAAACCGAACGAAGCTTTGGTCCTGACGCTGTTCGGAAAGTATTACGGGACCCTGAAAAAGGAAGGATTCTATTTCGTCAACCCGTTTGCGATAGCGTTCAATCCGGCTGCGGGGACGAAACCTTCGACCGGAGATGCCACCGAGAGTATAATCGCCGGTGTCGCCTCAAGGAAGAATGCATCGATGGCGACGAGAAAAATATCCCTGAAAGCGATGACGCTGAATAACCAGAAACAAAAAGTGAACGATTCCCTCGGAAATCCGGTGGTTATCGGGGTCGTGGTCATCTGGAAAGTCGTAGACACGGCGAAGGCCGTGTTCAATGTGGATAACTATATCGAGTTTCTTTCCATACAATGTGATTCAGCGCTTCGAAACGTGGTCAGGATGTTTCCGTACGACGCGTCGGATGAAGAAGGGGAAAAGTCGCTCAGAGGAAGCAGTCAGGAAGTAGCGGACGACCTTGCCCGGGAACTGCAGAAGAAAGTCGAAGTGGCGGGGTTGAAAATCGAGGAGGCGAGGATTACCCATCTGTCCTACGCACCTGAGATCGCTGCGGCGATGCTTCAGCGTCAGCAGGCGTCCGCCATCATTGCTGCCAGACAGAAAATCGTCGAAGGTGCGGTGGGCATGGTGGAGATGGCTTTGCAAAAACTCAGTGAGAACAAAATCGTAGAACTGGACGATGAACGGAAAGCAGCGATGGTGAGCAATCTGCTTGTCGTGCTCTGCGGGAACAAGGACGCCCAACCGGTGGTCAACAGCGGGTCGATCTACTGATGGGAAAGGATGAGAACGAAGGGAAGAAACAGGTGTTGCTTCGTCTTTCTCCGTCCTTGTGGAAGGATCTTGCCGCATGGGCGGAGGATGATTTCCGATCAATCAACGGTCAGATCGAGTTTCTTCTCTCCGAATGTGTCCGAAAACGCAAGGGGGGAAAAGAGGATTTCGAAGAGGAGGATCGTTGATCGTGCTTTTCCCGAAAACATTCCTGTGCTATGCTTCTTTACGGAAAAGAGGTAAAGGTTCATGGGGCTGAATTGCAACGGGAAGTGGCGCGTCGGGGATATCCCCCATGGGAAGCGCAATCTCATTACCGACGTAGAAGGCGTATCGGTCGGACACTGTACGATTGCCGACGGCGACATCCAGACGGGGGTGACGGCGATTCTTCCCCATCAAGGGGATCTGTTTCATGACAAGGTGATGGCGGCGAGTCATGTGATCAACGGGTTTGGCAAAAGTGTCGGT
>JBAXYP010000078.1:0-7380 GCA_041670725.1 Sphaerochaetaceae bacterium | reverse complement strand
TTTGTTCGGCCTCAAGGACCGCGTCGAAAACTTCATCGAGGTCTTCTTCGTCCAACGTTTCGTCTCCTGAAAAATCGAACAGAAATAAACGCGGGATACGGGAAAGGAACGCAATTTCTTCCGGGGTGAACAATTCTGAGGGCTTCATGTCGTTTCCTTCAATCCGAGGAACGCCATCGGATTCGTCTGAGCGAAGCGGATGACATCGGCATCTGAGAAGCCGCTCCGTGCGAAAAGCTCATAGTATTGGGTGTAGGATTCCACCTTCAGCAAATTAATGGAGAAATCGCTGCCGAACATCATTCTTTGTTTCAGTTCCTCTCTTGTTCTTTCGTCTTGCGCCGCAAGGTACGTAAGCACTTCTTCGTAGAATGTCGCAATAGTCCCCGAGAAGGAGAAATCACTCATCACGTGTGGGTATATTTTCATCAGTTCGATGATCTGATGAAACCATGGAGAACTTGGTTGTCCCGCGACCGTAGCCGCGATCGCATTGAGTGTAGCGCGGGATTTCCCGCTGTACTGCGTTCCGAAGTGGGCGAAGTCCAGACGAAGCTCGGGATAGCGCTCCAATGCGGGAATATAATGGTTGGGGCTTGTCCACTCCCATGAATATTTCGTCGGATAGGTTCGGAATCCTTGGTCATCGCAATGGGTGATGACGGGAAGATCGTAGGTGGTGCAGAACTGATACAGTGCTTCGACTTTTTTTCGTTCTTCCTTTTCTTTCGGCCATGCATCGAAACCAAGAGGCGGGTAGAATTTCACCCCAAAAAACCGTTTTTTCGTGTGTCGTTCCCGGATGATGACATGATCTGTCGTGACATACGTATCCAACAGGCACTCGATTTCTTTCAGTGTATGTGCCTTCGGGTTGATGCCAAGAAATGGAAAGATATCGAACAGATGATGTTCTCTCGTCCCGTAATACGCTTCGATACCTGCAACGGTGTCTTCTGCGTAATCTGCGATCTTGTTTTCTCCTGGCTGTGTGTAGTACATTTTTTGTTTTTCCGATTCAAGGATGGAGAAATCCATCAAAAGCGGACAAAGGGCGACTCTGTCAAATTCCATGTCGCGGAAATGGAATTTCCCGTCCCTGAAAAACGGTTTCTCTGGATATGGAAGAAGCGGGGATCGGTTGGTGTACGTTCCGGCGAGATCGTCCTCCATCATGGCAAGAATTCGCTCAATGGGACCTTCGAACGCACGGAGCGTATTCATCAATGTGGAAAACATGTTGCCGACATTCAGATTCCGCATCGTCAGAATGTAGGAAGGGGAGAGCGCTCCGCTTCGAAGGAAATCGGGGAGACTGGAATCGATCGAGTTGATGAAACTCACCAGATTGGGATGCTGCAACGTCATCACGTGGCAATGCGGATCGAAGAAATACTGCATGGCGATATCATACAGGAGAGTATGTCCGCCGGCAAGATGAGGGGTGTGTGGTTGGTCATTGCATTATCACTTGGTTAATCGGAAGAGTTTGAAACGTGGATATGCACTCATCGCAGGTGTGGCACGTATTTTGTGCCCGAACAAGAATTGTCCAACTTATCTTGATACAGATCCCATGAATCTTTCTCCCCGAATTGCCGATGGGAGAGGTAGTCGATACCTGAATGCTTTTGTATCGGGTTGCGATAGTGAGCAGATACATTCCTTTCTGTCCGTGTGATTTCTTGGATCGGCGAGGCCATTTTCAGTGTTCTGGAGAATGATCCTGTCATTGGAGATTCTTTCTTACGATTGTTTGGGCGGTAAACACAGGGGTATGTAGGAATCGTTGATCGATTTTTTCCGCATATGTTTGTTACAATGCCTCCATGACGAACCGTTCCGTCATCTTGTCTTTCTCAGCCTATGTGCACATCCAAAATGACGAAGCTTTCCGTTGCGGGGATGTAAATAGTGTTTTCAAAGTCGTATCCGGCCCTTCCCATCGGCTTTAAACACCCTGTTGAAATTGATGTTTGTCCAGTTTGTCATGGTCTTTACGTCCATTTCTACAGTATGTTCTTGCCTTCTTTTCCTTATAGAAATATTGTTCTATAATAACATAACTAAGATACATATAAGAAAAGAGTGATGAATTTTGAAGAAAAACTGGATATGGATTGCTGTTTGTATTTGTTTGGGTTTTTCCTTAGGTGCACGGGATAACGAGCAAAAAATTTATCCCGTCGATGATCCTTCATACAAAATGATCGTCGACTTATACCGTCTCCAGGGCCTTGCGCTTCCTTCTTCTTCCGGCCCCTACTGTGGGGCGGAATTGTCATCCATGTTGGATCGTATTGATATAACGTCTTTGGACACCACCGAAAAAGGTTGGTTCGACAAGATACGAGATATTTTGGACGAGGATGCTTCTTCCAATGTGTTCCGAGGGCGTTTGGCGATCAACGAGGAAATGTATTTCAATACAAACTATAATTCTTCCTTCTTCCAAAGCAGAGACAATTGGGTCCGTGGGTGGGCAAACGAGAAACCATTCCTCCAATTGATTTCGGAAGAACATGTCGCCAATTCCTTTTACGGGTATTTTGATTTTTCCCTCGGGGTGACAAAGCATCTTTCAAATAAAAGGGAGTTTGGTGATGGCCTGTTTTGGAGTAACACGCCGTTTGTGACGCCGGGACAGAACGACGTAAAACAACTTGACTTCAACATGCCACTTCGTGCGTTTGTTGCTGCAGGCGGAGATCACTGGTCGTTTCAGATAGGTCGTGACCGTCTTTCCTGGGGCAACGGTACTACGGGGAATTTCATAATCGGCGATCACATCAAATACCACAATATGGCCCGTGTTGCGGTGTTCGACGACAATTTCAAGTATACGTTCCTTGTTTCTGCGTTTCCCCATCCGCAGAATTACTATGTATATAATCAGGATGATTCACGGAGCGGTGTACATACCAACGGTTTGGGCGCCGAATCGGCGCTTTTGAACGGGATCAGTATGTTTATCGGGCACAGGCTCGAGTGGCGAACATTTTGGGAGCATGTTGGCATAGCCTTGAATGAAGGTGTGATGTATATGAGCAACGCCAACAGGATCGATCTCAGTGTGCTGAATCCTGCAATGCTGTACCACGACAATTATACTCGTTCCCTTTCTAATTCGATTCTCGGATTGGAGATGGACTACACGCCGCTGAAAGGCTTGAACTTATATGGGCAATGGGTCATCGATGAAGCCGTATTACCGGGGGAACCGGTTCCCGGCAAGAGCGCGGATGCGGCGGAACCCAGTGCCATGGGGTACATGCTCGGTTCAACCTATACCACCATTAAGGGGAGGGGATTGTTGTCGTTCAATCTTGAAGGGGCATATACTGATCCTTATTTGTATCTCCGCGACGGGGATGTTCAGTCCAACGGAGGGACGGGACGCAACCAGAAAGTTGGTCAGTATGGCATCAACTACGTAGTTGCCGTAAGGGAGATGATTGGGGCGGGTGGAACGGAGTACTACGACGAGCAGTTTCTTGGCTACAAATACGGTGGGGATGCCATCGTAGGAAATCTAAATGTCAGGTATGAAGTGCCGTTCCGTTGGGCGATAAGCGGGAATCTGTTTTACATGCTTCATGGAACGCATGACAAATGGACATTGTGGACGCAGGTCAATACAAATGGGATGGAGAACGTGACGACCCCGACGACTCACCATCAGACAGACAATCAAAAAGATAGTGCCGCATCAAAAACACGCGACAGTATCTGGCATACGTTTGTCGCAGGAATCAATGGATCTGCGGAATTCGGGTACGGACTGAGTGGATTCCTTCAGACGGATTACATTTTGATGGTCAATCCCGGAAACATTTCGTCCAACGGGATCGTCAGCGATGTGCAGATTACGCTTGGAGTGTCATATTCGTTGTGAGAAAAGCATGTTGGTTTTTCATGTTAGTTTTCTTCGTTGCCGCCAGTTTCCTGTTCGCTTCGGCTGGGGATATGTTTCCTTTGGGCAATTCAATCTATAACCAAATGGACGAGTTGTTCTTGGCTCTCGGATACACCAGTCCTTCGACAGCCCGTCCGTGGACCAAAGCAGAGGCAACTAACGAATTCTCTCGTCTTGAAGGGGCCTCAATTCCTCTGTCCCTGCAACGATTGTACGACATAATTGCAAAAACCATAAAATCGGATAGTGCCGCAAACCTTCGTTTGGGGCTTACTGTCGCTCCGGAAATGTATGCCCATTCCAATACCGGTTTCAACCGAGATGATCTTTGGGTGTATGGGTGGACGAGAAGAAATCCCTTTGCCCGATTAATTTTGTCCGGTTCCGTCGGGGGATTCTCCACGTCAACAGGATTGGAATATGGTTGGGGTAGGGTGACGTACAAAGATACGTTTGTTCCCTTGGCCTCCCTCGCAAATCCTTGGGTGGGTATCGGTGCGATCGTTCCCATTTCCTGCGGTTCGATTTTGACACGAGGAGGTTCATATGTATATGGGCAACAGGTTTTCTTAAATTTTCCTGATGTCACCATGTTGGAAATTGACACGCCGCGACGTACAACGTTTTCTTTCGCGTTTCCGTATCTTTCCATTTCGGTAAGCAGGGACCAGATTTCTTGGGGATCTTCACATATCGGGAATTTCATCTTCGACCAGCATGTGGATCGTTCCGATTACGTGAGTCTGAAAGTTTTTTCTCCTCGTTTTGAGTTTACTTTCATTCTCATGCCAATGGATGGAGATGTTGCGAACACTAATAATACGGACAATGTTGTAAAAACAAGATTGTATCTTGCCCATCGCTTTGACTGGCATCCTGTCAGGCGTTTTTCATTTGCCATTTCTGAAAACATTATGTATGTGACCGATCAAGTCAAACTCCAATATCTTAACCCTTCTTTTATCTATCATAATCTCAATGCGTCTGATGCGTTTAACGCCATTGCGCATCTTGAGATGGAATTGGTGTTTTCTCCCGGTTGGAAATTATTCACCCAGTTTTGCCTTGATCAGGCAAAGGCGATCACGGAAAACGAGAAGCAACCCACTTCATGGGGGCTTTCCGGAGGTCTGCGTCATGCGGTTTCCTTTCATGAGGGTGTGATGGAAGCCTCATGGGAGTGTGCATATACGACGCCGTGGCTTTATCGACGTGAAAAAGCAGATTTTCTTATGTTCCATCGATATGCGACCAATCTCATCTATAAGAAAATCCCTCTTTTTACGTATATCGGTTTTCCTTATGGGGGGGATGCTATTGTTGCCGAGAGCGATATTGCATGGCGTTCTTTCAATGGGTGGGAAGCTACCCTCAAGGGTTTGTATCTTTGCCATGGAGATACATCCATGTTCAGCCCACATAATACCAGCGAAGACAATGACGATCCTCCAAACAGAAAGTCAGATAGAACCCCTACTAAAGTTGCATGGCATGCAGGATATGTTGAAGCTGGACTTTCCTATTCGTTCCTAGTCCCATGGGGCGCGTTGCTCTTACGTGCGGATCTCGCTGTCGTCGGCTACCGAGGTGCATGGGATGTCCAGTTTCTTTTCGGTGGGGAAGTGAGGGTCAGTACATGAGAATGCCTAATAAAGAATTCTGTGGAATAATGGATTTCTGGCATACTACCGGTGCTGAAGAGTTTCAGGAAGAAGCAAGCATCTTTCTGCAGCCATAGGTTTTGCAACTGTCCGTCTTGATTTCTAATCCAGAATTTGAGATGAAAAGGTTATTTTAATTTTATTCTCGGTTTTCCAGCAATTGACAAAAGTCCTGATGCAAAAGACGGTAGTAAAGAATGGAAGCCGTAAGGGGAAAAGAGGGATAAACTAACGTGAGTGACGTTGCCGATCTTTCGGTGGATATTCTGTTACAGGTAGCATGTGAAACGATTCCCTTGGATGTTCTTCCAGCAACATGGAGAATCAACGTGAGCAGAGGGGCCGTTTCATTGCAGAGTCGTATGTTCCTCGATATGGCGATGTTATATCCTTCTGGCAGTTGGCCGTGGTAACTTCTTTCTGTGTGATGAAACCTACCGACCTGACGGTAAGGGGATGATTTTGTCCATGTTTGGGTTCCTGCCTATGGTTCGTTCGGTGATAACTAAGACTTACGGAACCACTTCCATTCTTTATCAACAACATGTCTTTCTTTATTCTAAATTTTGAATCCCACAGAAGTTGTGGTTAATACAAAAAATACGCCCCAAATAGGGGCGCATTTCTCCGCTCATGGGAGAACGTCAACTATTCTGCATCTTGTCCTTGAGTTTCGCCCAACTGTCCTTGAGTGTCACCGTGCGGTTGAACACCATGTGGCTGGGGTTACTGTCCCTGCTGTCGACGCAGAAATATCCGTTTCTGACGAATTGAAGGTAATCCCCGACCTTTGTCTTCAGTACCTCCGGTTCTCCCTTTGCCTGAACAATCTTCAGAGAATCGGGGTTCAGATCGTCCATGTAATTGCCCGTCTTTTCTCCCGGATATTCGGTGAGAAACAGTTTGTCGTACAGTCTGACTTCGATGTCTACGGCATCTTTCGCGGAGACCCAGTGGGACGTCCCTCGGATCTTGCGTCCGTCCGGCGTAGCCCCCCCCCTGCTTTGGGGATCGTAGGTGCAGTGGACGCAGGTGATGTTCCCATCCTTGTCTTTCTCCATCGATGTCGCTGTGATGTAATAGGCGTATTTCAGTCGGATTTCATTGCCAGGATACAGTCTGTGATATCCCTTGATGGGATGCTCCATGAAGTCTTCCCGCTCGATGTACAGCTCCCTTCCAAACGGAATCTGATGGCTTGCGGTATGCTCGGCTTCCGGATTGTCCTCCGCTTCGAAATATTCTGTTTTTCCTTCGGGATAATTGTCGATGACGAGTTTCAGCGGATCGAGGATGACCATCAGACGTTTCGCGCGTTTGTTCAGATCCTCGCGGACGCAGAATTCCATCAGGGAATAATCCACCATCGATTCGACTTTTGCGACGCCGACGCGTGCGACGAAATCCTTCATCGATTCGGGACTGTACCCGCGTCTTCTGATACCGCTGATCGTCGGCATACGAGGATCGTCCCAACCGTCCACGATCTTCAACTTGACCAAATTGAGCAACCTTCGCTTGCTCATCAGGAGGTAACTCACATTGAGCCGGGCGAATTCATACTGGTGAGGTGTATTCTCAATGCCGTCGATGGAAGTCGCCCAGTCGTATGCGGGACGGTGATCTTCGAATTCCAGCGTACAGATCGAATGTGTGATACCTTCAATGGCATCGCTGATGGGGTGGGTGAAGTCATACATCGGATAAATGCACCACTTGTTCCCCGTTCGTGGGTGAATGGCGTATTTGATCCGGTAGAGTGCGGGATCCCTCAGATTGATGTTCGGACTCGCCATGTCGATC
>JBAXYP010000077.1:0-7469 GCA_041670725.1 Sphaerochaetaceae bacterium | reverse complement strand
ACGGGGTATTCTCTCTCCTGCGCTTGGCTGCAATGGAAAAGAACATTCAGGGAATTGATACTGTCGTCAACCCGGATATTCCCCTGCGCATGCTTGATCATTGGGATAACTGTGACGGGTCCATCGAACGTGGATACGCCGGACGTTCATTTTTCTTCAGGGATGGAAAAATACTTGTCAATGAACGGACAAGGGATTACGCCCGGCTGATTTCCAGCGTGGGAATTAATGCAGTAGCGATAAATAACGTGAATGTTGATAAATGTGCAGCCCAGCTTCTTAACGAAAGTTCATTCACGTCTCTTTCCCGCCTTGCAAAAGTGTTCTCCGGGTATGGGATCCGGTTGTTTTTGAGTATAAACTATGCGTCCCCGATGCTTCTCGGGGGATTGGATACTGCGGACCCGGAAGACGGGAAAGTCAAGATATGGTGGAAAAAAACATTTCATGACATTTTTTCCCGTGTGCCGAATTTGGGAGGATTTATCGTCAAGGCTGATTCGGAAGGTTGCCCCGGTCCTCTTTCGTATGGCCGGAGTCAGGCTTGTGGGGCGAATTTCCTTGCCGATTTGGTAAAAGAATACCATGCGGTTATTGTCTGGCGTTGTTTCGTATACAACTGCAGGCAAGACTGGCGTGACTATACCTCGGACAGAGCAAAAGCTGCATATGATAATTTCATCGGCTTTGACGGTGCTTTCCGGGAGAATGTATTCCTCCAGATCAAGAACGGGCCGATGGATTTTCAAATCAGAGAACCCGTTTCTCCCTTGTTCGGAAAGATGCAAAAGACGAACCAGATATTGGAATTACAGCTCGCTCAGGAATATACGGGACAGCAGATAGACATTTGTTATCTTCTTCCTATGTTCAAAGAAATTCTCGGTTTCAGAACATATTGCAGGGAAAACAACGATACGGTCGGGGATATTATCCGCGGCGTTGCTTTCCCCCGTAAGCACTTCGGTATTGCTGCCGTGGCGAATACAGGTGATGCGGAAAACTGGACGGGAAGTGACTTGGCTGCGGCAAATTTATATGGGTTCGGACGATTGGCTTTTTCTCCCGATTTGTCTCCGTCCGAGATAGCTCATGAGTGGATTTCCCTGACTTTGACGAATGATAAGACAGTCACCGATGTTTTGCTGGGCATCTTATTGCGATCGAGGGAAATATATGAAAAATATACGACTCCCTTTGGTATCGGATGGATGGTGACGCCCAATACCCATTACGGGCCAAGCGTCGACGGCTATGAATACTCCCAATGGGGTACGTATCACCGGGCTGACCACACGGGCATCGGAGTGGAAAGATCTTCCCGCGGTACGGGATTTACGAAGCAGTATTTTGCGCCTAATACGAAGATTTTCGATACGGTCAGTACCTGTCCTGAGAATCTTCTGCTTTTTTTCCATCGTGTTCCGTATGCGTATGTGATGCGGAATGGAAAAACTTTGCTGCAGAATATCTATGACAGCCATTTTGAGGGTGCTGAAGACGTGAAAAACATGATAGAGCGGTTCATGAAATTAAAGGGGCTGATTCCCAATTATATCTTTGAACGTATCCTGGCTCGTTTGAAACTGCAATTAAAAAATGCGGAGGAGTGGAGAGACCAAGTAAATACGTATTTCTACCGTAAGACAGGGATTAATGATGTACAAGGAAGAAAAATATATTAAAAAGTATGGGGGTATTTAATATTCAAAGGTAAAATTTTATTGCCGGCATCCATATTCCTCCAAGGCTTCCTCCAGAGCCTCTTCACAGAAACAGGAATCCATACTGTTGGACAGCCGTCAGGAAAGTACTTTCCTCCTGTGCGCAGATCCACGACGGCAGCCAGATACACTTGAATTTTGCACTTTTTTCTATTAGGAATTCAGATCGACCGTTTTCTTAGGAGGCCCTGTTTCTTCTCCCGGGCCGTGCGTGAGGTATAACCCGGTGCACAGCGATCCGGGATGTCGATTCCGAAGGCCTCGCAGATCCGGACCTGCTTGCCTACGAACGGAGTGACGAAACGCGCCCTATGGTTCTCCTCGACGTAGCGGATGCTCCGCATCTCGTCAAGCACTCCGATGGACGTGTCCGCGACATCCTTGAGTTTCGTCTTCCAGATGTAGCGGACATGACTGGCCAGGATCAGTCCCACGAAAAGGATGAATTCTCTTCCGGCCCTTCCTTCCTCGGACCAGGCCCTCTGGCGGTTGAACCTCATCTGGCTTTTCATGATGGAAAAATACTTCTCCTGTTCGTCCCGCATCTTGTAGTCCTCATAGATGCCGACGGCATCCTTGTCGACCATGTGGGACGTATTCGCGAAGAATCCGGACAGAAGCCTTGCCTTGGCGATCTTCTTCTCGTCTTTGGCGAAGGAGACCAGACGCCCGTCATCGGAGAAGGTGAGCATGAAGTACCGACATTTCCGTCTCAGCGTATCGGCCGTATCCTTTGACGGTTCGCCACTTCGCAACAGATCCGTGAGGAATGTTTCCCCCACGCACAGGTCCGACTCCAGCGCCACCGCTTCCTCGCTTCTTTGTGAACTTCCCAGAAAAGTTACACTCAAACCCAAATATGTGAGTTTAGTACCTGTCTAGGCATTGAGGAAAGGTGTTAGTTAAAGCAACGACGCCCTGCAAGGGAATCGTTCATTGTCGTAGACTTTCTTTCAAAGGAAGAATACGGAATGAAAAAACATAAACAAGGTCTCTCCCAGAGGAAATCTTCATTCCCTCTCTGTTTCTTCAACAGGAACCATTTCCCGGTTGAGAAACGCGAGTTCCTTTTCCGCAGGGGAAAGATCCTCTGCCTTCAGGTTCCACGGCATCAAAGGGGCCAATTGCTCCGTGCTCAGTTCCCCGTTGGAATATTTGGCTGTCTCCATCAGCAGGAAAATGAGATACGTACGGGGATGCAGACCCTGCAGTTTCGCCGTCTCGAGAAGACTATAAAACAGAGCGGAAGCTTTTGCCCCATCCTCGCTGCCATGGGTCTTCCAATTCTGTCGGCCAAGAACCAGCACTTTGGCAAGCCGTTCACTCCGGTTGTTGTCCAATTCCACCGGAACGTCCACTTTGTATACCTGTTCCAGTCTTTCCCAATAGTGCTGTACGTATTTCACTGCCCGGTCCAAAGCACAGTTGGCAATACACTCCGTCACCGCTTCCCGGTCAAGCCACGCCTTGAGTTTTTCCAATATCGGGAAAGACTGCCGGCGGCGTTCTTCGATAAACTGAGATTCGTTTATCTTCCCTGCTTTCCACGCTTCCCTGAGCAGGCCGTCTCTCCGATAAAGTTCCCCAAAACAGTCAAGAGGAAATTTGACCATCTCTTCACTGCCCGTAACCTTTCGGAAGTCTACGAAGGGACGCCGGCAATGGGCAAGACAGATCCCCAGCCGCGCAGACGTGAGATACGCAGGATACGAGCCGTAACCGTCACACATCACAACCCCTGCATAGGAAGCAAAATCTCCCAGAGGCGGTCCCCCTCCGCGGCCGTCGAAGTAACGAAACCAGGCAAAATCCGGAGCATTGAAAATCCACATATAATTATGGCAGCGCCCGCTTTTCTGCCGCTTCGTCGTCGTCTCATCACAATACAGAACCGGAGAAGCAAAAGCTTTTTCCCGAAAAAGCGTATCGGCTGCCTTGAGCCGCCCATACAGCATCCCCTGCCAGTGAGCAAGATCCTGCCGGCTGATTCGGCTTTTCTCCAAAGCCAGGGCAGCACTGAAACGGTTGAACGGCATATGCAGCGCATATTTCCGGTAGAGCATGTCTCCCAGAAAGACATCGCCTGCCTTCGCCTTCGGCAATGAACGCTCCGTCCCTTCCGCGGTAATGATTTTCTCTTCCCCGCTGCACCGGTTGCGCAGCGCGTACTTCTTCCTGATCTCCACCACCCGGATAACCACGTGCACTGCTTCCAGATATTCACTGGTCACATCCGGCAGCTGCCGCACCTGCCATCCTTTCTCCCGATACGAGCCAAGAACTTCTTCCGAAACGTCAAACGTTCGGGTAACAGTATGGGTGTATCCCTCCAGCGGCTTCCTGCCGCCACGGGAACTCGATCCTTTTTCTTTTTCTGTTGTTTCCTCGGGAAGAACCGTTTCTTCTTCCCTCTCAGGAATCATATCCTCGGAAAAAAGCGGAAGACCCAGAAGGCTTGATTCTTCCTTCCTCCTGTCCGCTTTCTCCCCAAAAAGCAGAGAGAGAACCAGCTGCAGTTTGACTTCCGTCTCCTGCTGCCTCCGGGCAATGGCATGCAGAATCTCTTGGTCCTGCCGTACCTGCTGCACCAATTCTTCCCGGCTCATGCTTTCCAGCTGCCGGGAAGAAAGCACCGGAGGCAACACAATCTCCTCCGGTTTCTTCTGCTTCGCAGCCAGCGAGATCATCAGCGCCCGTGTCGCATGGTTCACTTCAATCTTCACGAAAAAACCATACCACAAAATATCCGCAAAGAGAAGAGAATCGATGACCTAAAAGGAAAATAAGAAAGATAATTATGAAATGAAATATCCTTATCAGACCATCATACCCCATTCATCCATTGACGATATGGACATCCTCCCATGGGGTGAAATGCCGGAAGACGTCCGCTCCGTTGAGAAACTGCAGAAACTCTTCCCCACTGATCTCTTTCGCCGCTTCTTCCGTCTGCGGCCAGGCAAACGTATAGCCCAGCAATTTCTTCTGAATGAGCAAAAAACCTGTCTTGTCCCAGCTGATGCATTTGATCGTCGTCCTCGCTTTATTGCAGAAGATGAACAAGCCTCCCTTCAGTACATCCATTCGCATCCCGTCGCGGATAATGCCCACCAGCCCGTCAATGCTTTTCCGTCCATCCGTCTTCCCCGGCCTTACATAAACCGGCATGTCCGTCGCATCAAACATTTTCCTGCTTCCCTTCCGTGAGAGCACTCCGACGAATATGCCCAACCAGACAAAAAGGCAATCCTTCCGACACTGCTTCCGCTTTTCGTGTCCCCTTGGCCGGGCGGCCACGCTTCCGCTTCGGTAGAATGAATACGTCCCAGGAACTGCTTCGTGTTTCTTTTCCTCTTTCCATCGCTTTGTTCTCCTTACGGCAAAAAGCCTAGAACAAAGTATCTTCCCCTGTTAGGGTGTCGTTGCTGAGACTAATACGAGGAAAGTCATCAATTCCTTATAGGTTTTTCCGCTCTTCTCGAAGGCATCCATGATCTTTTCTGCTTGCATGGCACGCTTCTGTTTCTCCAGTTTCTGAAGATCTTCTGCCAGTGCATCGTATCTTGCCTTCGCCTTTGAAATGCCATCCTTCACTTTCTTGATCTCGGCATCAATTGAGCCAGTCGTCTTGGTCCTCGCCATTGTCGGTCTCCTCTTCTTTGTCATCATTATTTGAATCCAGCAGGGACTGTCCTGATGAAATCTTCTTTCCTATTTCCGTTGCTTTTTTTCTGACATCATCCTCATCAATTCCAAACGATGAAAGTATTGTTTTCTGAGTGCGAGTAACTGCATGGTCTAGACGGTAAAGCCCATTGTTTCTTCTGACCATCTCAATCTTCTCCAGCTCACGGATAGCTGCAGGAACAGTCATAAAGTTCGGCTTCTTCTCAAGCTTTAGCATCTCTTCCCTGAGAAGATTGTATATGCGGTTCCGCACTATCAAGGCTATGAACTCTATAAATATCTTGGCTGATAATGAACTCTCAGTCTGGGTTCTCATGCTCTTGGATCCAATGAATGACTTATCAGAGCTGAACAGCTTTTCAGAAATATCTCGCCCCTTGTAGAGGACAAGAGCTTCTTCTGCATTCATCTTCTCGGATGTGATGATGGAAAAGTACCCGCACAAACTGAGTTGCCTCTCAATCACATCTTTGCGCTCTTCTGCAAACAGCAATTCTCCTTCCTTGTTGTAGTGGAAGGTGAAGTATTCCTGATAGGTATTACCGAAAAGCATGGAAGTACCTTCCTGCTTTTTGATGAATGCTTTGAATTTATCAATCTTCAACTCAAGCTGTTCTCTTTCAGAAGCCATTAAACCGGGACTAAAATATAGGTGGAAGTAGCGTTCGGTGCGGTCATCTTCGTAAAGCTTGTGCTTGACTGTCGTTCCGTATGTTCTGAACTGGCGAATTGCACAATCTCTGGCGTTCTCGAAAGTATTGCGGCATGCCAGTACAAGTTGGGATACCAGGGTTTTGCAACCCTTGACCATGATTATGAACTCGTAGTCATTGGCATCTATGTACTGTATATTGTTCTTGCTGAAATAGCCTCGGTCCAGTATGAATCCAATCTTTTTGTATCCGTACTCTACAACCTTGTCTACCATGAATTCAAACTGAGACATGTCATTGATCGAACCAGGATACTCTTCATAAAACAACGGAATCCTGTTTGTCTTGTCGAATGCAATGGCTAAGTTGAAGATAGGCAAGCCCCTGTCATCCTTTGCTTTGCCAAACTCAACAAGATCAACATCGCCAGCCTGGCTGTTCTTGTTTGTGGAGTCATAGGAAATGTAGACTCGTTGCCTGTGGTCTCTTTTTGCATTCCAATCATTAAGAAAGCCAATGGTCATATCTGTTGTAATCGAAGCAAGAAACCTGCTGACTTTTGAGTCAGTGAATATCTTCATCCCATCCGAGAAGAGAGGATGGCAAAATGCAAAGTCTGGATAGTACTGCCCTGCATTCTCTTCATCCACTAGCAGATATGCAACGAAATCAAGCAACAGCCCCGCATCATTTTCTATCCATTTCTTAAGCATGGTTGCAAGGCAATACTCATTGAGGACAGATTCGATTACTATGTAGCTTCCGATTCTCAGGCAGCAACTTCTGTTTGAGGATGGATGCTCTTCTGGAAGAACAAAATCCGGAAAGAATTCCTGAAACTTCTCATTGGGAGACATCATGCGAGAATCATCACTGCAGACCTTTCCGATGATAGCGCGCCTGGGCACATTAAACTGCTTGTTCGAGTCGTAAGTACGTTCATATTCATAGAGAACATAGGATGAATCACCTTTCTTCTTGATGGTTATTTTCCCTGGAATGACAGGAATTCTGACAGTGAAATCGAAGTACAAAACAGGTCTCCTTTGAGTTTAACGGTTACACTCAAAGAGTACCATATTTCATCACTTCGTGCAAGGCTTCGGACAAAGAAAAAGCCCGTAATCCGTGTGAATCCCGAGCTTAAATATTGGTTTTGTTATTGGTT
Organism: Sphaerochaetaceae bacterium; assembly: GCA_041670725.1. Taxonomy (GTDB): domain Bacteria; phylum Spirochaetota; class Spirochaetia; order Sphaerochaetales; family Sphaerochaetaceae; genus RUG023. The sequence goes on along the minus strand of JBAXYP010000077.1, from coordinate 237 downwards.
AATCAGATTGAGTGGAACTTATTTGGGAAGTTCACACCGTATGGCTATCGGATATCTGTTTCTCTGGATTGTCAGTCCCCGACGCCTGCGCCTGAAGGAAAGAAAGGATGCATTACTTTTTATAGGAGCGGGGGGATTTGGGATCTGCCTGTATTATTTTCTGGAAAACACCGCTCTTACATACAGCTATGCGAGCAATGTCGGCGTGATCGTCAGCGTCGCCCCCGTGTTTACGGT
>JBAXYP010000076.1:0-7535 GCA_041670725.1 Sphaerochaetaceae bacterium | reverse complement strand
TGGCGGAGGCATCGCCACCATCTCCATCGCATTGTTCTGCATGGTCGTCCTGATGATCGCCAAACGGATCATGGGACGAAATCAAGAGGAATGACCCAATGACCGTACGCAAGCGCAGATTATCATTCCAAACGATCATCCTCGCCTTGTGCCTGTCCATCATCGCCTGCACCCTCGCCGTCTCGATGATCCTCCTCTCGAAAGTCTATTCCATCGCGGGAAACATGCAGGCAAGCATCTCCACCTACCAGACGATCGACCAACTTTCCCGCAACATCAAGGACGCCGATTCCACTTATCAGTCATTTTTCTCCGGCCTGACGGGACAGGAAAGCGATGAGGAACGGAAAAAGGGAAAGGAAGATATTCTGGATTACATCTACAGGGCGAAAGCGGAAGCGAAAAAACTGACGGTCACCTATGCGCAGGATAAAGAGCGGTATTTTTTGGTGCGGGCGATCCGTAGCGGTCTGGATTATATGGAGAATTACGTTTCCTCTATGTTCAGCCAGTCCTTTCCGTTGAAACAGGAAGCGGAATTCAGCGCATATTACTGGGGGATCAAAGTATTTTCGTATCTTGACGGATACTGTTACAACCAATTGCTCAACCAAGCGGTCAGCGCCGATTCCGTCACCTCCATCACGAATCAGGAGACGATGCGGAATCTGAGAACGATCGTGTTGCTTGTCCTTTTCATCGTCTGCATCACGGCGATCCTGGCGAGCATCGGCATTACCCGTCGTCTTACCGATCCATTAAGGAATATGGTGGATACGGCGGGAGAAATCACAAAAGGGAATCTTGACACCCCGGATCTTGTGCCTGACGGCCCTCAGGAACTGGTGTTCCTTGAGACCAGCATGAACACAATGAAGCAGAGCCTGAAGGAACGGATGGCGTTGGAACAACAATTATATGAGCACACGCTGGAACAGGAAAAGATGAACAGGGAACTGGAACGGGCTCAGTTCCTTTCGCTGCAAAGTCAGATCAACCCTCACTTCCTGTTCAACACGCTTAACACGATCAGTCATACCGCCCTGTTCGAGAAAGCGGACGACACCGTTGCCTTGATCAACGCCCTTGCAGGATTTCTCCGCTATACCCTGGAATACAAAGACAGCGTCTGGCTGGAGACCGAATTCGAGTTCGTACGTCAGTATCTGTCGTTGCAACAAGCTCGATTCAAGGACCGTCTGGGTTATTCCCTGAACCTTGATCCTTCACTTCGGAACCTTGAGGTCCCTCCGCTGTTTCTCCAGCCTCTGGTGGAAAATGCCGTCAAACACGGCCTGGAACCGCTGTCCGAGGGCGGATTCGTCACCGTCGTGGCGAAACCGGAGAGGGGGAACGCATTGATCGTCGTGGAGGACAGCGGCGTAGGCATCAAAGAAGATTTTTCGGTGGATGCGCTTCGTTCCGACGGCAAGCACATCGGCATCGTCAACGTCAGAGACAGGCTGTCGATGTTTACCGGAGGCAAAGCGACATTCACCATGGAACGGATATCAGAGGACGGCGGGACCCGGGTGACCATAACCTTGCCAGGAGAATCATTATGAACTACACCGCCCTGATCGTCGATGACGAGGCACTGGAACGCGATGCGATAGCTTTGCTCATCTCCCGCAGCGGACGACCGTTCTCCTCTCTGAAGGCGACCAACGGCCAGGAAGCGGTCGCGATGATCCACGAGCACCACGTCGACGTCGTTTTCATGGACATCCAGATGCCTGTGCTTTCCGGTCTGGAGGCGGCAAGACAAATCAAGGCGTTCGACCAACAAATCATCATTGTGTTCCTCACCGCCTGGGGAACGTTCGATTTCGCCAAGGAAGCCATCCGATTGGGAGCAAAGGACTATTTGGTGAAACCGACCTCACAGGAAACGATCAACGCCACGCTGGATAAAATTCTCGCGATTCTCTCCGAGTCGGACGGATCTGAGAAAAGAATACAAAACATGCTCGGCGCTTTCACGCGTGACTTCTTCGCTTCCCTGAAATACGGCACCGTCGACGAAGACAAAACACGACAGTACTTCCATCTTCTGCATATCCATTTGGAATGCGGGTTTTCCATCGTGGTGAGCAACCTTACGACGAAAAGGCTTCAGGAAATCCAAGAAGGAGACCCGATCATCAGGGAGACGAACCTTTGCTACTACGCAAGTTTCGACCGCATCACCATCCTGCTTTTCACCGAACGCCCCCTGATAGTGACGGAACGGTGCGAAACTGCGATACGAAACGAACGGGACATCATCCAAGGCATCGGGATCCCGTTCAGGAATCTGAAGGAAATCCCGCATTCGATCCACTCGGCATCTCTCGCCCGCCTGTCGGCAGGGCAGAAAGGATTCGCATCCCTGCGATACCAGGAGCAACAGGGATTTGACACCGAAATCGTCAAGCAACAAATTGCCACCGCCATCTCAAAAGCACAGGACGACGTCCTCACCGGAGAGTTGCAGCAAGCCAGGCAGGAAGCACATGCCATCCTCGATCTCGCCCAGGAACTTCCCGATCCAAAGGAAACGATCTACCAATCGCTGGTGGTGCTCACCTACAATCTCAAGGCGGGAATCCCGTACTTCTTCCGAGCCGATCCGGAAAAGGAATCGATCCGTGAAATGGAAGTTTATTTGATGGATTGCATCGACGCCGCGGTCGCTGCGGTCAATGAAGACAACAAGAGCAAATACGGCAGATCCTTCGCCATGGTGGACAGATACCTCCACCTCCACTATGCCGACCAGGTCGGAGTCAACACTCTCGCGGAAATGATGGGCATCAATCCAAGCTATTTCTCAAAGTTGTTCAAGGAGTATTTTCACAAACCGTATGTGGAATATCTTACGGACATACGGCTGGAAAAAGCCACCGTGCTTCTTCTGGACGGAGAGACCGTACAGTCCACTGCGGCGAAAACGGGATTCTCCGATCACACCTATTTCGCCCGTGTATTCAAACAGAAATACGGCGTCTCCCCCACCGACTACAAAAGAACACAAGGATGAAACGAATCATTGCACTCGCCTCGATCATCATCGTGCTTCTCTTTATCTCCTGCACAAGGGAGAAAACCGCTTCTCCCGTAACCGAGCAACAGATCGTCCTTAGGTATGCGGAAAACCAACCGGCTTTGTATCCGACCACACAAGCGGCTTTCTGGTTCGCGCAGCGCGTCAAGGAACGGACGAACGGGAGAATTACCATCATCGTCTATCCCGATGCGAAACTCGGTGATGAAAAGTCCGTATTCGAGCAAATGGAATTTGGCGCAATTGATTTCGCTCGGGGCTCCCTCTCTCCGCTTTCAGAGTTTGGACCGGCGCTGAACATCCTTCAATTGCCCTACCTGTACCGCAGCACGGAACATATGTGGAACGTGCTGGACGGAGAGATCGGAGACGAATTCCTTCGTTCGCTGGAACAAAAAGGAATCATCGGGCTCTCGTGGTATGATGCCGGTTCGAGAAACTTCTATACCTCGGCTCGCCCCATCACAAAGCTTTCGGATATGAAAGGATTGAAAATCCGCGTTCAGGAATCCCAGTTGATGAGTTCCATGATCATCGCATTCGGGGCGGAGCCGGTACAGATGCCTTACGGAGCGGTGTATGCAAGCCTCCAAACCGGTGCGGTGGACGGCGCGGAAAACAACTGGCCCAGTTATGAAGCGACCAAACACTACGAAGTGGCGAAGTACTTCGTTACGGACGGCCACAATCGCGTCCCCGAAATGCAAATCGTAAGCGCCATGACATGGGCATCTTTGAGCGAAGGGGACAGGAAGATCATCCTTGAATGCGCAAAGGAATCTTCAAGAATCGAACGGGATCTTTGGGCTGAAAAGGAAAAAACCGCAAAGGAGAACGTTATCCAAAAAGGAACAATCGTCACCGAACTCGCCCCTGGGGAACTGGAAAAATTTCAGGATGCGATTCTGCCCCTCTACGCCAAATACGGAAAAGGATATGAACAGGTCATTGAGCAAATCCGCACCACGAAGTAGTGGATATTTCTGAAAAAAAACAGTTTTTTTCCAAAAAATTCCTTCTTCACAATTTTCATGCGCCATGGGACAATATTTGCGGTACGTGAGGGGATTGGCCGAAAAGCCGAAGCTCATGTGCTGCATGCCTGTACGGGCATGGCATTTCAAGGAGGTTTGTTATGAAAAAAGTACTCATTTCGCTACTCATGGTCATGACGGTATTCACGCTGTCAGTGGCTGCGCAGGGGTCCACTGAGTCCACACAGAAAGCCGCCGCTCCGGCGAAAACCGTCACGCTGAAGCTTTCGGAAGTTCATGCCGAAGGATATCCCACCTCGCTCGCCGATCACGAGTTCGCGCGTCTGGTCGAAGAGAAGACCAACGGCCGCGTGAAGATTGAAGTGTATACAGGCGGCACGCTGTACGGACAGGAAACCGGCTCCATCGAAGCCATGCAGGCCGGAGATCTGGCGTTCGCTCGTGTCTCCGCGTCTCCGGTCGCCTCGTACGTTCCGGCGCTCAATGCCATTCAACTCCCTTACCTGTACAAGAACTCCGCTCATGAATGGGCTGTGCTTGACGGAACGGTCGGGCAGAAGATGCTGGCGGACATCGAGGCTTCCGGTTCCGGCCTGATGGGGCTGTGCTACTACGATTCCGGTTGCCGTTCCTTCTATCTCAACAAGCCAGCGCATTCCGTTGCCGATCTGAAAGGGCTGAAGATCCGCATGCAGAACAACACGATGATGGTTGACATGGTCACCGCGCTCGGAGCCACCGGCGTCACCGGTATCGGACCGAACGATGTCTATTCCGCCATCACACAGGGAGTCGTCGACGGTGCGGAGAACAACTGGCCGACATACCAGAACATGGGTGACTACGAAGCGGCCAAGTATTATATCCTTGACGAGCACACCAGAGTCCCCGAGATTCTGCTTGGTTCCGTCGCTGCGTTGAAGAGCGTCAGCGCCGAGGATCTCGCCATCATCAAGCAGTGCGCGAAAGACACCGAAGAGTTTGAGAAAACGAAGTGGGCCGAGAAGGAGAAAGAGTCCGAGAAGATCGTACGGGACAAGGGAACGACCGTCATTGAACTCACTCCGGAAGCAAAAGCAGAATTCGAGAGCAAGATGTCCGGCGTATACGCCAAGTATGGGAAGGGATACGAAGACGTCATCAAGCAGATTCAGGATATCGGCAAGAACTATTGATACGATCACATGACAGGGGAATGGGATCCCATTCCCCTGTTTTCTTACGTTCGCACTGCGGGGGATTTCCATGCAAGAAAAACAAAAGAAAAGAACATTTCATGAATGGGCGCAAGCAAAAAACATGGTGCCGGATTACGAACACAATCAAGGGCACATGTTCGCCGAATGGCTTCGTGTCATCAACCACTGGGCTCACTTCATCATGCTGATCATCGCGGAAGTCGCCTTGGCCTCGATGATCGTCATCGTGTTCATGACGGTACTGCTCCGCTATGTCTTCAACACCGGCATCGGTTGGGCGGAAGAAGTCCCTCGTCTCTTGGTGACGCTGTTCGCGTTCCTCGCCATGGCCTTTGGCGTACGGGATCACATTCATATTTCCGTCAACATCCTGTATGCCGCATGCGGCCCGAAAGGAAAGAAATTCTTCGATTATCTCGCTGACGCCTCAATGCTATTGTGCGGTATCTATTTCCTCTACTTTGGCGGCAAACGGGTGCTTACCATGATGAAATTTCCGGGAACCCTGCCGATGACCGGCTGGCCGACATGGCTTCAATACGTTCCCATCCCCCTTGCGGGGTTCCTCATCACATTCGACTGCATTCTGTTCATGACCGGAGTGTTGGACAAAGGCGACCTCCTGTACAGCGAAAAGGAAGTGGACTATGTCGCCATCGTCAAACAACGTGAAGCGGCAAGACACCAGAAGGAGGCCTCCAAATGATCGGTTGGGCTACACTTGCGCTTTTAGGAGGATTTTTCATCCTGATGTTCCTCCATATCCCCGTAACATTCTCTCTGCTCATCGCGACATTGCTTTCCGCAATGATCAGCGGGACGAATATCGCGGCTCTCATCTCCCCGATGCTCGACGGGGTGAGCAACTTTTCGTTGCTTGCCATCCCATTCTTTATTTTGATGGGTGAAATCATGGCAGCCGGCAAGATATCGGACAAGATCATCGATTTCGCCAACCTGCTCGTCGGAAAATTTCGCGGGGGTCTTGCGTACGTGAACGTTGTCTCTTCGACGTTGTTCGGAGGCGTTTCCGGCTCGGCGGTCGCGGATGTCGCATCCTTGGGAACCGTCGTCATCCCGATGATGTACAAGCAAGGATACGACCATGAATTCTCCGTCGGACTGACCGTCACCACCGCCTGCCAAGGCGTGTTGATTCCCCCGAGCCATAACATGGTCATCTATGCTCTGGCCGCCGGCGGCGGAGTATCCATCGGAGCGATGTTCATGGGAGGATTCCTTCCTGGGCTGTTCCTTGGCCTGTGTTTCATGGTCTACTGTTTCTTCATCGGCAAGCGCCTGAATTTCCCCAAAGGAATCGTCATCGGCCCGGACGACAAGATTCGCTGGATGAAGTTCTCCAAAAGTCCCAAAGGAACCAAATGGACCAACCGCAAGAATCCCGAAGGATGGAGGATCATCGCCAATCCGTCCTCCACGTGCGAGATGGGCAAATGCGTCGGCGTGATTCTGAATGCGATCCTTCCGATGATGACGCTCGTCATCATCATGGTCGGCGTCGCAGCCGGCGTGTTCACCGCCACGGAGTCCGCGGCCATCGCATGCGTGTACGCGTTCCTTCTCACCTATGTGATCTACCGTTCCGACAAAATCACCCATTTCCCCCATGTATTGAAAAACACGCTCAAAACGCTGGCGACCGTTCTGTCGCTGATTGCGACGGCGAAGGCGTTCGCCTTCATGATGACCAACCTGCGGGTTCCCGAGATGATCACCAACGCACTGATATCCCTGACGGACAACAGGGTCATCTTGCTTCTGGTCATCAACCTGATGCTCCTTCTGCTGGGATGCTTCATGGACATGGCGCCACTGATCATGATCATGACCCCGATCCTGCTTCCGGTCGTCACCGGCCCGATCATCCACATGGGAGAGATCCAGTTCGGCATCATGTTGATCTTTAACCTGGCCATCGGACTGTGCACACCTCCGGTCGGCACCGCGCTCTTCGTCGGCTGCGCCGTCGGGAAGACAGAACTCGGGCCTACGAGCAAGAGGATGCTCGGATTGTTCCTGACGATGGTCTTCGCCCTGATGGTCGTTACTTTCTGGCCCCCGCTTTCCACCTGGCTTCCGTCCATCACCAAAGCGTAAGCAATTAACCACAGACGAAAAAGGATCTGCCCGGAATAGAAGGCAGATCCTTTTTGCATCAATGCGAAACCGATTAGGCGGTGAAACCCGGAAGCCCCTCGATCGCATACGCACGCACAGGACAGGAATCCAACCCCTTGAGGGGAATCGGTGCGTAGCTCATAAAGAACGTATCGG
>JBAXYP010000075.1:0-7790 GCA_041670725.1 Sphaerochaetaceae bacterium | reverse complement strand
TTCAATGATTTGTATCTGGGGATTTGTGGTGTTCATCTGATCGAAAAATCCACGTACGACCTGCGCATGGTTGTAACTGTCCCGCTTTGTTCCAACGACGATGACACGGGCCTTTCCTTCAATTACCGACCCGAGGTATTCCGCAGCGAGACGTCCCGTCCGATAGGAGTCCGCCATTACGCATCCTGATCGATGGCTGCTGGGGGCATCCGATGATACGGTAAAGATCTTGATGCCTACCGAGGAAAACTTGTTGAGCGTCTCGAGGAATTCTGATTCCTCCCAAATGATGGTAAGAAGTCCGAACATCGTATCTTTGTACAATGAGAAAATTTCCTCAAGCCGGTCCTTTTGGTTTTCCTGTGTGCCGTCGAACGTCACCTTGATGACATGCAGTCCCGTGTCAGCAAGTTCCGTTTCGCGTCTGGCGATCCCTTCCCATATATACTGGTAAAAATAGCGGTCGTCCCCCACTGGGGACGGAAAAAGCGCGATCAGAAGCCTACGCGCGGGAAGTGCGTGATTTGTCAGTACGTAGTTTAGCGATCGTGCGAGGGAAATGATTTCCTTTCGTTTTTGTTCGCTTACGCCTTTGTTCCCGGAAAGCGCTTTGTAAACGGTTCCCGGTGCGACATCCGCAAGTTTCGCGATATCGCCCAATGTGGTTTTCCTTGGCATGTCTATTCGTTTTCCTTGGCTTGAGTATAGCAGACGGGAAGAAAAATACAAGAGAAAAAAAGAAAATTAAATAGAGAAATATTTCTCTAATAATGTAAATACTAAGAAAAATATTTCTTGACAACTGAGAAATGACTGCTACAATGAACTGGTACGAAGGAGGAACGCAATGCCAATGCCGCAACGGTTGTCAAGCAAGAACGCGATCGGAGGAATCGTCAGTTTTGCGTTTTCGCTTTTCCTGATTGCCACAAAAAAGGCTGACTCGAGCCTGTATCCTGACCTCGTGCTTGGTGGGATGCTGCTTTTTGCCGTGCTCATGATGCTGGAATCCATATGGGGGAAGCGAAATGAAACCATATCGTTTTTCTCATGGAAGGAAGTGTTGTTGTTGCTTGTATTGTTCATCAATCCGATCGGGATGCAACTGTTCGGGTTCTGGATAACCGCATATTTCGAGATCGCGACGTTCACGATGCTCATTGAGCCCAAGCGTACGACGAGAGCTGTTTGGGAAATTCTTGTTTTCTGCCTGCTATGCGTCATCGCGTCCTATTGCGTTTTCGAACTTGGTCTGCGCATTCGTCCCACGAGAGGGAGTCTGCATCTTCTGTAAGGAGGAAATATATGAAAGGGAAAAGAAACATGCTGTTCGCCGTTATGGCGTGCATCGGCATGGTAGGGGCGGTATTCGCCAGCGGGGCAACGGAAACGGCAAACGCCGCATATCCGAACAAGGAAGTAAACGTCATCGTCATCGCCAACGCGGGCGGCGGAACGGACGCGATCGCCCGTGCGGTGACGAATCCGCTGGAAAAAACGTTGGGCAAACCGTTTGTCGTCGTGAACAACGGAACGGCAGGAGGCTTGGTTGCGTCCGAGGACATCGCACACGCCGCCCCGGACGGATATACCTTGGGCGTATTCTCCAATACGGACGTTGCAAGTCTCACCTACGGGCAGAAGTCTCCGACATTCAGCGTTGACGATTTTACGTACATCGCGACCTTGAATACGACGGGCGACATCCTTGTGCTGAAGAAGGGATCTTCGTTCTCAAGCATCGAAGAACTCGTTGCGTATGCGAAGGCGAATCCCGGCAAAGTGACCATCGGACTTCCGTCTCCTGCGCAGGAGATGACCAGAGCCCTGTTCGAGAAAGCGACGGGTACAAAACTGACTCAGGTCATGTATGGCGGTGGCAACAAGGTGTTTGCGGACATTCTTGGTGGCCACGTCGAGATGGGCGTGCTTGGAGCGAAATTCATCAAACAAGCCGAGGAACAGAATGTGAATATCCTTGGGGTGACGCTCGAATCTCCCCTCTCTCCATTCCCTGAGGTCCCTACGTTCAAGAGCCAAGGGTACGACATCATCAATCCCGCAAGCCGTATGCTCGTCGGACCGAAAGGAATCCCGCAGGAAAAAATCGATGTGCTGGTAAAGGCGCTACAGACTGGATTTCAGGGCGAAATGAAAACGACCATAGAGGCGACAGGGGAAGTCCCGTACCTGGCTACCGGTGCCGATCTTCGGAAATTCTTGGAAAGTGATTTTGCCATGCGCAAAACATATTATCAGGGGAACTGATCTACCGGAGGTTGATGATGGAACTGTTTGGGACCGTATTGGGCAATCTTATTTCGCCGAGCATGTTGCTCGCATGTCTGACGGGGACGATCATCGGGATTGTGTTGGGAGCCATTCCCGGAATGAACGGAGGTATCGGCATCGCCGTTATGCTTCCGTTCACTTATTCGATGGCACCCGCAGAAGGACTTGCGTTTCTTGGGGGCATGTACGTCGGTTCATCCTATGGCGGTTCCATTGCCGGTATCCTGATCAATGTACCGGGGACGGCCGAATCGGCGTGCACGACGATGGAAGGATATCCGATGACGTTGCGGGGGGAAGGGCGGCATGCCCTGTACTATTCGGTACTTTCCTCCGCGTTCGGATCAATCGTCGGTCTCGTTGCGCTCGTCCTGTTTGCCCCGATGCTTTCCAATGTCGCGGTGAAATTCGGGCCTCCTGAGATGCTGCTCGTTTCTTTGTGCGGACTTACGATCGTCGGAAGTCTGACGGGCAAGGATATCGTCAAGGGGCTGTTCGCCGCGTGTTTCGGATTGTTTCTGTCGATGATAGGCATCGACGATATCTCTGCGACGTTCCGCTTTACGTTCGGCACGCGGTTTCTCCGCGGAGGTGTCGATCTGATTCCCGCAGTCATCGGTCTGTTCGCCATCGCCGAGATGGTGAAGCAGGGCATCGCATCTTCGACGTCACAAAAACAGGAAGTCAAATTGCTTCCGGTAAGAGTCCGGCAGATATGGCACCATATCTGGCATGACCGTTTGTGGTTGTTGCTCAAGAGTTCGTTCATCGGGACGTTTATAGGGATTTTACCAGGGACGGGCGGTGCGATCAGCTCCTTCCTGGCGTATGGAGCGGCGAAAGGAGAAGATACTACGGGTACCTTCGGCAAAGGAAATCCTGATGGCATCATTGCGCCGGAAGCCGCGAATAACGCGGCCGTCGGGGGATCGCTGGTCCCCATGCTCGCCTTGGGCATCCCCGGCTCCTCCACCAGTGCCATCATGTTCGGAGCGCTGACCATCCATGGCCTGGTGCCGGGACAGAGCCTGTTCTCCGAACATGGCGAAGTGGTCTACACCTTTTTCGGGGGTATGTTTCTGGTGACGTTCTTCATGCTGCTCATCGGAATCGTGGGCATTCCGTTTTTTTCGAGGATCGTCAAGATCAATACGAGGAGAATCATCCCCTTCGTCGTCCTTTTTTCCCTGATCGGAGCGTATAGCGTGAACAATGCAATCTCCGACGTGCTTATCGCCGTCATTATGGGCGTAATAGGTGTCTTTTTCTCCCGCGTGGAGATTCCGACGACCCCGGTGGTTCTCGGTCTGATCCTCGGGGATCTGATCGAAAGCAACTATGTGCGGACGGTGACCATCGCGCATGCGGAAGGGAAGAGTGTGTTTGTCTATATGTTCACCCGTCCGATCTGCATTTTCCTGCTTCTGTTGACCACCTATTTGATCTTCGCCAACGTGCGGGCACTGAACAAGAGCCGCCGTATCCAAAAGGAAACGAATTCGACACAGGATTTGCAGGAAGGTTGAACATGAGAAAACATATCATTTACCTTTTGTCGGATCAGCACAATCCGATGGTCATGGGAACCGCCGGTGATCCGGTGGTCAGGACACCGAACCTTGATGCGTTATATCGAAAAGGAACGGGATTCGACGCCTGTTATTGCGCGGCTCCTTTGTGCGTACCCAGTCGTTCGGCGATTCTCAGCGGAGAACTTCCTACTCGGACCGGAGTATTCAACAACATGCAGGCGCTTCCAACCTGTAACGCGACATTTCCCGCAAGCATGACGAATGCGGGTTACGAGACTGTTTTGTGCGGCAGGATGCATTTTCTCGGATGGGATCAATGGCATGGATACGAACGACGTTTGGTCGGAGATATCACCCCTTGTTTCGTCGGCGGAGACAACGAAACGGAGATTTACGGTTCGTTCCGCCGTTCTTCGGGACAAAACCTCACTTCCATTCGGAAAAGCGGCGCAGGGCATTCTGCGGTGCTTGATTACGACCAGAGCGTAACGGATGCCGCATGCAAGGTGCTTGAGGAACGCGTGCATGACGACAATCGGCCCTTATTCCTCACCATTGGTCTTTACGGACCCCATTGCCCATACATCGCGCCGAAGGAATTGTTCGACCATTATTACGATACGCTTGCCGAGATTCCCTATATGTCGGAGACGGAGATGCAGAAAATGCATCCGGCGATTCGTGCGTGGTATGGCAACCGAAAAATCGACGAAGTGACGAAAGAAGACGTACGTCGGGTGAGGGCGGCTTATTATGGGCTTGTCGAGGTGATGGATGGACTTGTCGGCCGAATTGTCGAGACGATAGGAAACACCATCGGGTGGGACGATACGCTCTTGGTCTATACCTCCGATCATGGGGACAATATCGGCGAACACAACATGTTCTGGAAGACGAACTTCTATGACGGAGCCGCACGGGTTCCCATGGTGTTCTGCGACAAAGGGCGTATTGCCGAAGGGCGACGAATTCAGGAACCCGTTTCGTTGTTGGATCTGGCTCCGACATTCATCCATCTATCCGGCGCTTCCGACCTTCCCCATTACGATGGGAAAGATCTTACACAGATCCTGTATGAAGGGAAAGAAGGGGATCCCGAACGTGCCGTCGTTTCCATGTGCAGCGACATCAAGGGAGACAACCCTTCCGCGATGGTGAGAAAAGGCCGGTTCAAATACATCGAGCACGCGGGCTTCGATGCCCCCTTGCTGTTCGATATGAAGCGGGACCCGAAAGAGCTGACGAATCTCGCAGACGATTGCCGTTTCACGAAGATCGTGACGGAGATGGCTTCCATGCTCCATCAGTATTGGGATTCCGATGCGGAGATGGAGCGTCTCCGACAGGCGAAGATACATTTTGCATTGATGAAAACGTGGTTTGACACGGTCCGTTTCCCCGTAGTGGGGGAATGGCGTGGAGACCCGAACAACAATTACCTCGTATGAGGAGGATGGCGACATGAGAATTGCAAGGGATGAGATGAAGGCGGAGTTCAAAAAGATTTTGATCTCCCGTGGCTTTGATGAAAAAGGAGCCGACGACGCGGCCGAAGTATTTACCAGCAACAGCGTGGACGGGATTTACTCCCATGGGGTGAACCGTTTTCCCCGTGTGGTTTCCTATCTCGATCATGGAACGATCAAACCGGAGAACGTGCCCACGGTGGTGAAGTCCTTTTTCGGTTTCGAACGATGGGACGGACACCGGGGGTTCGGACCGCTCAACGCTCGACGTGCGATGGATCGTGCCTGTGATCTTTCCGAGAAGTATGGAATCGGCGTGGTGGCGTTGGGAAACAACAACCATTGGATGCGTGGCGGTTCCTACGGATGGCAGGCTGCCGACAGAGGAAAGATCGGCATCTGTTGGTCGAATACCCAACCGAATATGCCTGCATGGGGCGGCATAGACAAGAAGATCGGCAATTGTCCGTTCATCATGGCGGTGCCCAGAAGCGATGGCCGGCACATGGTGGTCGACATGGCCGTTTCCCAATTCTCTTACGGAAAGATCGAGGAATACAAACTCAAAGGCAAGCAATTGCCTGTCTACGGCGGATACGACACCAAGGGAAATCTCACTACCGATCCGACGGAAATTGAAAAGAGTTGGAGAGTCCTTCCCATGGGATATTGGAAAGGAAGTGGATTTTCCATCATGCTGGATGCCGTCGCGACGGTATTGTCTATGGGAAATTCGGTAGAGAAAATAGGTACATTTGGTGATGAAGTCGGCTTGACCCAGATTATGATCGCCATTGATCCTTCCGTCATGAACAGCGCGGAAGAGACGGATTCGGTTATAAACGCCATCTGCGATGATGTGACATCCTCTGTTTCCGAGACGGAAGGAGGAAAGGTTTTTTATCCCGGACAGATCGAGTGGGAAACACGAAAAGACAATCTGGAGCATGGAATTCCGGTCATCGATGAAGTATGGCGTACGATCAAGGAACTGGAGAAGAAAGCATGAAAGCGATACGATTGGAAAAGCCGTGGGAAGTGGCGTGCGTGGATGTTGCGATGCCGGCGGCAAGGGATGGGATGGCGCTGATCAGGGTGAAGGCGGCGGGGATCTGCGGGAGCGACATTGGGGCGTACCGTGGGACGAACGGGCTTGTCTCCTACCCGCGCGTCATCGGGCACGAGCTGTCCGGGGAGGTGGTGTCGGCGCCCGAGGGGCCTGAGGGCAACCCCCGGGGGATCAAGGCGGGGGACCGGGTCGTCGTGGACCCGTACCTGTACTGCGGGCGCTGCTACCCCTGCTCCATCGGGAGGACGAACTGCTGCGAGAACCTCCGGGTGCTGGGCGTGCACGTGGACGGGGGGATGGGGGAGTACTTCGCGCATCCGGCCTCCATGCTGGTCCCTGTTCCGGAGGGGATGGGCTGGGTGCAGGCCGCGATGGCGGAGCCTCTGACGATCAGCCTGCACGGGATCCACCGCGGCGGGCTGAAGGCGGGGGAGTACTGCGTCGTGATCGGGGCGGGGCCGATCGGGCTGGTCGCCGCCCTGGTGGCGCAGGCGTACGGTGCGCACGCCATCCTGCTGGACATCGTGGACGAGCGGCTCTCGTTCGCCGAGGGGCTGGGGGTCGAGCATGTGGTGAACTCCCGGGACAAGGAGCGGTGCGTGCGGGAGATCCGCGCGATCACGGGGGGGAGCATGGCGCAGCTGGTGATGGAATGCAGCGGCTCGACGGCCGCGATCAGGGACACGCTGGATTTCGCCAGCTATGCGGGGCGGATCACGTTCACGGGGTGGCCGGCCAAGGAGACGAGCCTGCCGACCGGCGTGGTCACGAGGAAGGAGCTGGACATCCGCGGGGCGCGCACGAGCGCAGGGGAGTTCGAGGAGGCGCTGCGGCTGATCCGGACGGGGGAGGTCGACATGCCGAGGATACTGAGCGGGACGGTGTCCGTCGACGAGGCGCCCGAGACCATCCGGGACATCGAGCGGAATCCCGGAAAGTACATGAAAGTCGTGGTCACTTTCTGATTTTTCAATTCGTTTTTTATCAAAGAGGGCAAAAACGCCCTCTTTTTTGTTACCGTCTTACATCACATATTCGGCGCATATGCGGCATTTTCCTCGCAGTATAATGACAATGAATGATTTGTATTTTTATATCATTCCTTTAAAGGAATGTATTATGTAAAATACATATGTATATCAAGGTATTTGCGAAGCACGAGCCGATACGAAGGGTGTTCATGAAAGCGATACGCCTCGCTGTGATGGACGGATGGGTGCCCCAAGGTGCGGTATCGTTCGTCGAATCGGTACCACATCTGCGCTGGGAACGGAAAGACGCCGTCACCGGCAAGCTTTCTCGCTTCGTCGAGATATACGATAATGTTCCGTTCCGGATCGGATTGCGGGACGAAAGCGCTTTGCGTAAACAGCGAAAACAATCTTTCCGGCAAGATGCCGTGGAATTTCCATGAGGGGAGGGAAACCCGTG
>JBAXYP010000074.1:0-7797 GCA_041670725.1 Sphaerochaetaceae bacterium | reverse complement strand
GTGCTTTCTTCCGAATAATTTTCCGCCTCGCTTGCAGGTACGTAAAACGAATACTTGTCGCCGAGCGCCTCCAGCATCGCTTCCGTCATCGCTTCCTTGACTGCGGATTTGTCGACATCTTTGTAATAAATAGCGTCAACATACCGGTACAACGAGGTGAGGGAGGACATGTCGGTGGATATTTGGTCCACAGACTGTGATTCTTGCGTCGATTGCGTTTTTTTTTGCAATGTCGAGTATTCAGGCATCCCCTCGCAGAAAAGAGGGGAGAAAACCAACAAAACGATAAAAAAGAAAATCACACGAGTCTTTTTCATATTCTCAAGTATAAATACAAAACAAGTTTGAAGCCATAACAAACTGCTATTGACCCTGCATTTGGATAGAAATACACTTTGTCCATGGTCCTGTACGTGCAATTCCCCAGTTGGGTACGAATGGAAATCATTCCGTCACTGCCGTTTCGATGGTATGGCTTGATGTATGTGTTTGCGTTCGCCGTCACCTATGGTTTGACCTTGCTGCAGGTGAAGAAGGGAGAAGTTTCCCTTTCGCGGGACGACGTAGACGACTTGTTCCTTCGGTGCATCCTTTGCCTGTTGTTGGGGGCGCGTCTGTTTTCGCAATTGGTGTACGAAGGGACATGGTATTATTGGCTCCATCCTTGGTTGATTTTTTGGCCGTTCAGGAACGGGCATTTCACCGGTTTGGCGGGGATGAGCTACCACGGAGGGGTAATCGGTGCGATTCTCGGTGCCGTATGGTTTTCCAAGAAACGGCACAAAAATTTCTTCACCTGTGCCGATGCGCTGTGCGCCGGCATTCCGTTGGGCTACACTTTCGGAAGATTGGGCAACTTCATCAACGGTGAACTGTACGGGAGAGTGTGCACCAAGAGTTGGGGGATGGTATTTCCCGAAGCCCCGGGCTTCTCTACCAACTACCAGTGGGTAAGGAATGTGGCGGAGAAAATCGGCATGGCCTACCAGCACGGACAGTATCTCAATCTTCCTCGGCATCCGTCCCAGTTGTACGAAGCCTTCTTCGAAGGGATCGTGCTGTTTCTTTTCCTGTGGTTTTTCATCAGGCCAAGAAAAGGCCGGCATCCGTCTGGATTTGTGTTCGGCTGGTATTTGATCGGATACGGAGCCATTCGATTCGTTCTGGAGTATTTCCGTGCTCCGGACGAGAATCTTGGATATATTATCAAGGGAGGGGCGGGAAGTGACAACATTGCGTTGTTCCAGTCCTTCCGCAACATTTCCTTGGGGCAGATTCTCTGTTTCCTTATGATGGTCGGAGGGGTGATGTTGCTTGTGGTTCGGAAGAAGGAGTCAGGAAAACATGACGATTGATCAAAGGGTCAAGGCCTTGCGGGACTTGATGAAACAAAAAGGGATCGATTGCTGGTATATCAACGGTACCGATCCGCATCAGAGTGAGTATGTGTGTCCGCGCTGGCGTAGTCGCGCGTGGATTTCAGGATTTACCGGAAGTGCCGGAACAGTGGTCATCACCAAGCAAAAGGCGTTGCTATGGGTTGATTCCCGGTATTTTATTCAGGGAGCGCGCCAGATTGAAGGATCCTGTTTCACGTTAATGAAGCTCGATACGGAAAACACGCCTTCTCCGCTTGCATGGATTCGTGCCAACCTGAGGAAAGGCCAGAGCGTAGGTATCGATCATGCGACACTGTCATTGAAGGCTCGAGAGGATATGCTGACGCAATTCGGAGGAAAAGGTATTGTCCTGATGCCCATGGATGACCTTCTCGATGTCATCTGGACGGATCGTCCTGAAGTGCCCGATTCCAAGGTGGAAGAATTGCCCAAGGATATCGCGGGATATTCCAGAAGTGAGAAATTTGCCCTTGTTAGGGAGAAAATGATAGCTTCCGGATGCGATTATACACTGATTTGCGCTCTTGATGACATCGCTTGGGCTACCAATCTTCGGGGGGACGATATCGCATATAATCCGGTATTTCTTTCCTATCTTCTCGTGGGGAAGGAGAAGGCGTGGCTGTTCACCGGTTTGGATCGATTCTCGGAGCCTTTGCTTGCTCGCGTTCAGGAGGACATGGCGGTATTCCCATACGAAGAAGCCGCCGCTACGGTGAAGGAAATCGTCAGATCGAAAAACGTTGTGTACATCAATCCCGAACGAACCAATGTGTTGATGGTTCAAGCGCTTGGGAAAGCCCGTCTTGTCTTCGGACAGGACTTTACCACTGTCATGAAAGCATGCAAGAACGAGGTTGAAATGGAAGGGATGCGCAAGAGCCATGTATTGGATGGCGTGGCATTGGTCAATTTCTTCGCGTCGCTGGATACCGTGCATCCCCATTACAATGAGTTTCAGCTTACCGAGATGCTTCGTTCGCAACGGCTTCGGGCAAAGGATTGTCTTGGGGAATCATTCAGCCCGATCGCAGGTTTTAGCGAAAATGGCGCAATGTGCCATTACAGCGCCACGAAAGATGCGTACAAGGAGATCAACGGAGATGGACTGGTGGTGTTGGATACCGGCGGGATGTACCGGTACGGAATGACCGATGTGACCCGTACCCTCCTGTTCGGGGAGGCTACACCGGAGGAAATCCGCGATTACACGCTGGTGCTGAAAGGCCATCTTGCATTGGCCGCCGCAAAGTTCCCAAAAGGGACATGCGGCTACCAGCTTGATATTCTGGCAAAGCAGTTCATGTGGCGGTACGGGATGACCTTTTATCATGGGACGGGGCATGGAGTCGGTTTCCGCCTGAACGTACATGAAGGGCCCCAGAATATCAGCCCCCGCCCGGTGGCCGTCCCGATGGAAGTCGGCATGGTGACCAGTGACGAACCGGGTATCTACAAGGAGGGTCGACATGGCATTCGTATCGAAAACCTCGTGGCGTGCCAAATGGGGGAAAAAACGGAGTTCGGACAGTTCTACCAATTCGAGACGTTGACCCTTTGTCCGTACGAACGCAAACTCATCGATAAGGAACTCTTGAGTCCGTCGGAGATCGGGCAGATTGATACCTATCACGCGCGTGTGTATGTGGTGCTAAAGGATCTTGTTGATCCGGAAAGCCTTGCGTACCTGAAAGAAGCGACAAAACCGTTATAAGGAGAAACCAAAGATGGTTGACGCATTACAGAAATCGGGAAGGATTTCCCGCAAAGGCCCGGTTGTCCTTGTGATCATGGACGGAGTCGGGATCGGAAAATACAAGGAAGGGGATGCCGTTGCGGCCGCTTTGACCAAAAATCTCGACGCATTGAAAGAAAATTGCCCGTACACCCAATTGAAGGCGCATGGAACGGCGGTCGGTCTTCCGTCTGATGCGGACATGGGCAACAGCGAAGTGGGGCACAATGCGATGGGATGCGGACGAGTTTTCTCCCAAGGGGCGAAGCTCGTTCAGAATGCCATTGACAGCAAATCGATGTTCAAGGGAACCGTATGGAAGAAGCTGACGGCGAACGTGAAGAATGACAACGGCACATTGCATTTTATCGGCTTGCTTTCCGACGGAAACGTTCATTCCCACATCAACCACCTCAAGGCGATGATCCTTGAGGCAAAGGCTGAAGGGGTGAAACGAGTGAGGGTGCATGCCTTGCTCGATGGACGAGATGTGGGCGAATTGTCCGCGTTGGATTATTTTGATCCATTCTCTTCTTGGCTGAAAGGTCTTTCCACTGACGGCTTCGACGCGCAGATCGCCAGCGGCGGTGGGAGAATGGTCATTACGATGGATCGATACAACGCGAACTGGGACATGGTGAAAAAAGGCTGGTATACCCATGTGCTTGGCGAAGGGCGGATGTTTGACAACGCTCATGACGCCATCGTGACGCTTCGCAATGAAACGCATGCCATTGATCAGGATCTTCCTCCGTTTGTCATTGCGAAAGACGGCAAACCGGTCGGAACGATCAATGACGGGGACAGCGTAATCCTGTTCAATTTCCGAGGCGACCGTGCGTTGGAGATTACCAAGGCGTTTGAGGCGCCGGAACTGAAGGAATTCGACCGCAAGCGATATCCGAAAGTTGAGTATGCCGGTATGATGGAGTACGACGGGGATCTGCATGTACCTCATCAATATCTGGTTAATCCTCCTTCCATCAGCAGAACGTTGGCCGAGTATCTTTGCGCCAGCGGCGTAAAGCAGTTTTCCATCAGTGAAACGCAGAAATTCGGTCACATCACGTACTTCTTCAATGGGAACCGGAGCGGATATTTCAATGAGAAGCTCGAACAGTACGTGGAAATTCCATCCGACGTCGTTCCGTTCGAACAACGGCCGTGGATGAAGTGCGCCGAGATCGCCGATCGCGTGATCAAGGAAATCGAAGGCGGCAAATGGGATTTCATCAAGATGAATTTCCCCAACGGGGATATGGTCGGGCATACAGGCGTGTATGAGGCGGTCGTGTGCTCCATGGAAGCCTTGGATCTGCAGATTGAAAGGATCAGGAAAGCAGTGGAAAAGGCCGGCGGCATCATGTTGATCACCGCGGACCACGGCAATGCCGACGATATGTTCGAACATAAGAAGGATGGTTCGGTGGCATACAAGGAAAACGGAGATCCCAAGCCAAAGACGAGTCATTCCCTTAATCCCGTTCCATGCATTTTGTACGATCCCGCTTATCACGGAGAGTACGATAAAAAACTGAACAGCGGGCTTGGTATTTCTTCTATCGCTGCGACATGCATGGAGTTGCTTGGGTTCGTTCCGCCCTCCGATTACGACAAGAGTATCGTTTCCATGAAATAGACGGTCTGAAATTCCTTGCTTTGACTTTGATTCGGAGCCGCAGAAATGCGGCTTCTTTCGTATAAAAAGGGGAGAGCCACCTTGCGGCGGCCCTCCATATGTGGAACACCAGAAACCTGGTGATTAGGATTCAACCCCAAATACGGCTCGATCTGGCGACGAGCACCAGAATTACCAGACCAGCGACATGCAACCCCAGGCAGATGAATCTTCCTCCTGAATTCAGGATGTTTGCCTGCAACGTGTGGGCGACGATAAGCATGACGAATGCAATGGTCTTGGTAATGGTTTTCCTGCTGGGAGACTCTTGCAGCAAATTCAGCATCATGGCGCAGATGGCCACGAAACCGAAACCAAACAGAAACAGACGAAGCATGCTACTGGTAATGAACGCGCTCTGTTGGTACGCTCCGCTTTCATAGGTTACCGGAACGGTAAGTCCGAGATACAGAGAAGAGGCTAAGGCGATTAAGACGAACTGCGACATTTTCCGTGAATTAATCTCCGTCTGGAAGATGCCGCATTCCATGAACAGGAACGAACTGAGAATGAACGCCACCTGAAAAAGAAACGCAACGGACTGTAACCACGGTGCGAACAGATGTGTGACGCAAAAACTCAAGTTGATCATATCGATGTCTTTGAGGGTTAATGCCAGAAACAGCAATGGTACGACCTGTACTTCCGCTCCCGTGGCCGTCTTGGTATAATGGGCGATCAACAGCGTAGCGGCAAATGTTGCGAACGCATGAATGCAAAGAAGAAGCATTTTCCCCCAAACGAAGGACATGTCCGTGCCCGTTCCATTGGCGAAAACGACAGTCAGGACAAACACACCGATGACACCTGCGGTGACGAGGCCTTGAAAGACCAATGTCGTAAAACGAAAAATGCTTTTTCCCATAGTTACAAGATATTCTTATATGGATTCGTGATTCTGACTCCGAGGTGCTGGCAGGTGTATGCCGTTCCCATGTTGGCGATCAAATTGTCGATCATCACTCCCATGCCGTTGAGCAATGGCAGGAATGCGATAAGCGTCACTTCGGCACCGTAAAGGTTGATGCCCAGCATTCGCACCACGAGAACGGTGACGAGGAATGTTTCGGAACCGAAGCTGATCGAAGAGCAGAAACTGGCGGCTGCGGCGGCCAATGAAATAAGGAGGATCGCTTTTGTATCGGGGATTTTCCCCGTAGCGCTGTACAAAAGCGCCATCGTGCTGATCGCCCCGACCATCGCCGACCCTCCCCGCCCGATGATGGAGTAGAACGGAACGGATGTGGCGCTGACTCGTTTCTGGCAACCAAGGTTATGGCGGGAGAGAGGTTCGCCGATTACGATAGAGAGCAAAATATCGCCGCTGAACAACCCGATGGCGAGCGAAGCGATGCTCCGATATATCATCTGGTACGGATTGACTTTGAATTTCGTAAAGACGGCGAACAAAAGCGGAAGCACTAAGAGGATCACCACGACGCATCCTATGACCAACATCCAAAGAAATTTTGCCGCAACGAACAAGGATCCTTCGTTCCATATGCGGGAGAAGAAGGAAGCGGATGCGAAGAACACCAGAATCCAGCTGGTTGTCGTGAACGCCCGGGAAAGACGAAACATCACTTCGCTGAAACTGTTCATCACTACATATGCAGGGCGGATCACTTCGACATTCGGCTTGAGGAAATATCCTAGGATGAAACAAACCAGAAGCAACGGCAACAGGATAGTGTCAAGCGAACTGAGCAACCCCATCGGAAGACCAAATGTTACGGAATTCGAAAGGAATGCTCCGAACGGATACGAAGAAAGAAAGGAGGAATCGGAACCGGTGGTGCTGGTCGCCGGGAATTTGGCGGGGAACAAAGTAAATACGACAAAGGCCGAAAAGGCAACGACCACAGTAGTGACGACCGCCCACAACACGGATGTCCAAAACGTCGTCTTTAGCTTGCCATCTTTGCGGATGGAGGCGATGCCGCTGGGAAAACCGCACAAAATAAGCAGAAACAAAATGCAAAGACCAACCTGTGCATACACGACCGTGACATTCGTCATTACCGTGGCGAACAGCTGGCTTTTTCCCACCAGCAATGTCGCGACAAGCGCCATAAACGTCGCAGCCAGATAATTCACCCAAGTTTTCATAGCACCTAGAGTAGCTTATCCAGCAAGCCAAGTCAATGAAGAAGGATTTTACCCTTTCAGAAGACCATCAAGTCGGTACCCTGCTTTTTCCTCCGCTTTCATCAATACCCGTTGGTATTCCGGTATGGACCTCCCATGCCACAACAAGGACAAGGCGGAGACGAAAATGCATTCCTGAAGCGATTCCTTTTTGTACCATACGATGTCTTGATATTCATTGCATCCTGTGTAATTGTATACGCTTTGGTCGGCAAGAAGCGCTTCAAGGAAACGCTTAGGATCGGTTTCTTCGGGATCCTGCATCCCGCTTTCCGCCAGGATTGCACCCAAATGGCAGATTTTTCTCGCATCGACCTCACCCATGTCGAGCGAAACGAGTTTGTCTTCGTAGAAACGATGGCAAAGGAGCCTATCCGACACTTTCATCGCGTCCATCACCGACATCCCATCCCTGAGAAATGGTTGGATGAGTAGCGCAACGCCGAAAACGACCGGCAACTCCTTCATTGTTTGGGCTCCGTGGAGAAAGAATCCGTTATCGACCGTTTCGGAAAACTGACGGAACAAATGTCCGAATCGTCTCTGAGTCTCGTCGGGATCCCGTTTCGTAAAAGAATCGGGAAGGAACGTTTTGATCGCCTGAGGAAGCGACACAAGCGTCTTGGAGAGATTTTCATCACACTCCGCAATGAGCAATGTGAGTTTTCTACTGAGTTTTTCCGGTGAATCTCCTGTGAGAACCTTCTCGCAAATGGAAAAGAAAGGTACGCCCCTCAACGGGTCAAGCGCTGTAAAGAAGGGGCGCAGACGGAGGAATCGTATCTCTTCTTCAATACTCCATACTCCCTTGCCGTTGAGAGACCGATAGAGCTCGT
>JBAXYP010000073.1:0-7817 GCA_041670725.1 Sphaerochaetaceae bacterium | reverse complement strand
GTTTGGGAAAGAATACCCGGGTTCACGGCCAGAATGTACGCCATTGTCAGGAACGTGGTGACACCGGCCATAATTTCGGTGTTGACCGTACTGCCTCTTTCCTTGACCTTGAAAAACTTTTCCATCTTGACACTCCTTTTTCTGTGTGAAGAATCTATTCACATCCTATCACAATTATCGTGGAACATCCAAGAAAAATATTCAGCAACTTTTTTGATGGTTTTATTTAAGAATTCAAATAAAATTTGGTGGATACGTCAAACATTTGTACCGAATATGCGCGATACGAAAATCTTCTTAATGATATCTGAAGTATTTTGTTGTTGCAAATGACCGCTATCATGCTACACTGGGAAAGAGGTATTGCAATGATTACACGGCGTGCGTGGGAAAAATGTATCGCGGTGGCTGACGGCAGGAAGGAGGCTGATCTGTGCATCAGCCATGCCCGGATCCTGGATGTGTTCGACAAGCAATGGTTTGATGGAGATCTTTTGGTAAGCGGCGGATACATCGCGGGATACGCTCCGTATGGCGAAGGGAAAGGGAAGGACGTGGTCGATGCCCATGGCTCGTTTCTGGTGCCCGGCCTGATCGACGGGCACGAACACATCGAATCCTCGTATCTCGCCCCGAGCGAATTCTCCAATCTGGTCGTTCCGTGCGGTACGACGACCGTCATCGCCGATCCTCACGAGATCTGCAACGTGTGCGGTTTGGACGGGCTGCGGTACATGCTCGCTTCTTCCGCAAAGACTCCGCTTTCCGTGCAGTTCATGGTACCGTCCTGCGTTCCCGCGACGGATTTCGAGCATGCCGGTGCGGTCCTGCTTGCCAAGGACATCAAGAAAATGTTCGGAAAGGACAGGATCCTCGGACTCGGGGAGATGATGAACTATCCGGGAGTCGTCTCGGGAACAGGGTTCGTCCTTGACAAGATTTGGGAGGCGAAACTCGCCTCCCTTCCCGTCGACGGACACAGCCCGGGGGTTGAAGGCCACGGACTGGACGCCTACGTCGGAGCCGGAATTCACACCGATCATGAATGCGCGACGCCGCAAGAACTCAAGGACAGAATCCGGCGCGGTATGTACGTCATGCTCCGGCAGGGATCCGCATGCAGGGATCTGCTCAATCTGTTGCCGGGCGTGACGCCGCAAAACATGTCCCGTTGCATGTTCTGCACCGATGACAGACAACCGAAGAGCATCCTGGAGGAAGGACACATCAACAACAACGTCAGGATGGCGGTGGCATACGGACTTGACGCGATCGACGCGCTGTGCATGGCGACGATCAACGCGGCGGAGTGCTACCATCTGGATGACCGCGGTGCCATCGTTCCTGGTCGTCGCGCGGATTTTCTGCTGGTGGATGATCTTGCGGAAATGAATCCGCGGTGCGTCTACGTGCAAGGCAAACTCGTCGCGCGCGAAGGGATCATGCTTACGCCGTCCGCACCGGTGGAGGCAAAGAACGTCAGCGGGCGGATGCAGGTGAAGGATTTCTCCGAGAAGAAACTCGCGTTGCGTCTTGCGTCCACGCATGTCCGTGTCATCGACATCCTTCCCGGAGGAGTCGTCACCGGCAAAGGAGAAGCGGAGGTGACGGTGGAGAACGGGCTGTGGAAACACGATCCCAAGACCGACATCCTGAAAATCGCCGTCGTGGAACGTCACCACGGGACGGGAAACGTCGGCCTCGGCCTCATCCGCGGCTATGGATTGAAACACGGGGCGATCGCCACTTCGATCGCCCATGACTCACACAATATCATCGTTACCGGCGACAACGATGAGGATATGGTCGTTGCGGTGAACGATTTGGTGTCCATGGGAGGAGGCATGACGATCGTCAAGGACAAAAAGGTCGTCGGACACTTGGCCCTTCCCATCGCCGGATTGATGACCACCCTCTCGGCTCGGGAAGTGAACGAACGACTCGTCGATCTCCATACGCTGGCCTATACCGAAGTAGGGGTAAGTCGTTCGGTGGAACCGTTCATGACGCTTTGCTTCATGGCTTTGCCTGTCATCCCCGCATACAAGGTAACGGACATGGGGCTGTTTGACGTAACCCAATTCAAACTGGTCGGCATGGAAATCTGACCGGTCCCCGCTTGTCTGGGGCGGTCTTTCGGGGTATCGTATGGGGCATGACGACTCGTGAATTGATCCATCAAGTGAAAACGGGAAGCGCCGTCCTGGCCGCTTCTGACGGCCGTGCACGGGACGGCTTGCTGTCCGCAATCCGTGAGGGCCTTCTTCGTGACTGGCCCGCGATCAAGGAGGCCAACGACCGGGACGTGGAGGCTGCCAAGGATCTCGCTCCGTCCGTCCGTGCGCGCCTTACGTTTTCCCGCGACAAATTGGATGCGTCGGTGAAGGGTATCGGGGAAGTCGCGAACCTGCCCGACCCGATCGGCAAAGTGCTCGAGAAGCGAGAACTGGACAGCGGATTCGTCCTCCGGCGGGTCAGCGTTCCGCTCGGGGTGGTCGGCATGATCTTCGAGGCTAGGCCCGATGCGTTGATCCAGATCGTCTCGCTCGCCGCCAAGAGCGGCAA
Organism: Sphaerochaetaceae bacterium; assembly: GCA_041670725.1. GTDB lineage: Bacteria > Spirochaetota > Spirochaetia > Sphaerochaetales > Sphaerochaetaceae > RUG023. Next base: position 5,252 of record JBAXYP010000073.1, on the reverse strand, counting down.
CGGTATCATTCTCAAGGGGGGCAGCGAAGCGGCGAATACCAATTCCGCGCTCGCTTCCTCCATATCCCGAAGCTCCGATACGACGGAAATCGGCGACGGGTGGCTGCTTCTCCTGCACTCACGGGAAGATGTCAACGTCATGCTTTCCTGTCGGGAAGATCTCGATCTTGTCATTCCCCGCGGCTCCAATCAATTCGTCCGATACGTGATGGATCACACCTCTATTCCGGTGCTCGGACACGCCAGCGGAATTTGCCATATGTACGTCGACAGGGACGCCCGTCTTGAGATGGGGGTATCCTGCTCGATGGACGCCAAGACGAACTATCCTGCGGCGTGCAACGCCATCGAAACGCTTTTGGTCCACGTTTCCATCGCCGCCGTATTCGTTCCGATGGTCGCCGCCGCGTTCAGGAAAGCGGGTGTTATCATCCACGGAGACGAGACTGTTTGCTCTCTTGTCCAGGGATGTGTGCCATACGCAGACGGAGACTGGGAGAAGGAATACCTTGCGCTGGAGATCAACATCCATGTAGTGAAGGACGAAGGTGAGGCGATCTCGTTCATCAACGCCCATGGCTCCCATCATACCGATGCGATCATCACGGAAAATCCCGCCGCTGCGGAGAAATTCCGGGTTCATGTGGATTCCGCGGATGTGTTCGTCAATTGCAGCACCCGGTTCGCCGACGGCTATCGGTTCGGTCTTGGTGCGGAAGTGGGCATTTCCACCAGCAAGATTCATGCGCGCGGACCTGTGGGATTGTCCGGGCTGATGACGAGCAAGTGGCTATTGACCGGACACGGGGAAGTGGTTTCCACCTACATGGGAAAGGATGCCAAGCCGTTCACTCATAAGGAATTGTCATGAGGGATTTTTCGAAAATCAAACGAATCGTCGTCAAAGTCGGCACGAATCTCCTGTCCACGACGGACGGCATTGACCTTTCCCGAATAGAGGACATCGCCAAGCAAATCGCCGTCCTGAAGCGGCGTGGCCTGCAGGTGCTTCTTGTTTCTTCCGGTGCCATCGGCATGGGAGCGAAGGAACTGAAACTGAAGGAAGCGGTCAAGCAGGTGGCGATGCGCCAGGCCTGTGCATCTATCGGACAACCGGTGTTGATGGACAGCTATCGTACCGCGTTCGGGGAAAACGGGCTTGTGTGTTCCCAGATTTTGCTTACCCGCAGCGATTTGAACAACCGAAGGACGTACGTGAATCTCCGCAACTCTATTTTCGCGCTTCTCGACTTGGGCGTCGTTCCGGTGTTCAATGAGAACGACGTGGTCAGTACGGCGGAGATCGGCTCGGCGTTCGGCGACAACGACAGAATGAGCGCCATGGTGGCGTCGAAGATCGACGCTGACCTTTTGGTCATTCTCTCCGACATCGAGGGGCTGTATACGGCCGATCCCAAGAAACATCCGCAAGCGAAATTGCTTTCCGACATTCCTTCCTTGGACGAGAAAACTTTTTCCTATGCGGGAGGAGCGGGAAGCGCGTTCGCCGTCGGAGGGATGAAGACGAAACTCCTTGCGGCGAAGATCGCCACCATCGCGGGGTGCGGTACCGTCATCGCCTCCGGGTATGAAGACGAAGCACTGGTACGAATCCTCGACGGTGAGGAAATCGGATCGTTCATCCATCCGAAGAGACGGCTCTCCCAGAAGGAACGGTGGATTCTGAACAATTCCCATCAGGGAGCGATCGTTGTGGACGATGGGGCGAAGGTCGCCTTGATACGTCACAAAAGCCTGCTTCCCAAAGGCGTTCTCTCCGTCCAGGGGGATTTCGGCGAGGGGGATGTCGTGCAGATCGTCGACACGGCCGGCGTGGCATTTGCAAAAGCCGTTCCGTACTACAACAGTACGGAGATCGCTTCCATGGCGGGTCATACCAACGCGGAGATCGATCCGTTGTTCGGAAAAGGACACAAAAACGTCATTTTCCGTCCCGAGGACATGGTGATCCTTTCTTCCGTTGAATAAAACGGGTTGTCCATTTCCCGTTGAATCCCTACAATGGGAAGGGAAGGAAGCGGTCATGGAAACCCATCGGTTGATCACCTATCATGACACATTATACGTTCCATTGGCTGACGCCATCGATTTTCTTGAGGCGCAGGGGTTCCATATGGAACTTACGGTTCCCGTGGAAGTGGTGGGAAATGTTCAGGAACAGGATGGTTCGTTTTTCAATTACAAATGCAGGCCGGCCCGTAAGGGCAAGGCGTTCGCCATTGTCGATATGGCACAGGGGCGTGATTGGGCTTTCGGGATCCAGCAGTACCATGAGATGGATCCCAAAGTCCGTCCGCTCGCCGATTATTTCGGCGTGAAACGATACCGGGCGGAGAAAGGGGAAGTGCCGCAGAGTCGCATATACTGGACACCTGAATTTATCGCGGGATGGCTTGATCGGAAAAAGACGATAGGCCTCGGAGTCAGGAAAACCCGCAGGACGCTGGCAAAGAAGACGCCAGGCCGGAAAGTTCTTCCGCATCGCATCGGCAAGGCGACTTGATTGCACGTTTCGGGTGAGATACAATGCCCATCTGGAGAGGATGCCCGTGAACGATTATCGTATTTACCACAACAAACAGGATCTGGAAAATCGCATCCGCTCTCTTCACGACAATCCGCAATTGGCCGTCGGCCTGTTGGACGTGGGATCCCACGAGCAACTGGAACATGCTCTTGCGTGGTATGTCGAGAATCTCAATTATGACATCCACGTGCTGACCGGCGACGACCAACTGAACGTCCGCCAGTTGCAGGAGACTTATCCGTCCGTATCGTTCATCGTCTTTTCGTCCCGTGGTTTTAGCGGGGAGAAGATCAATGCGTTCGCCTTGGAGTGCAAGACGAACTATTTTCTCATCGTGCGCAGCGATGCCGAGTTGATCCGTTTCGACGGCGAGCGATTGTTTTCCACGATGGAGAGGAAGGAACATCCGGCGATGGTCGCGCCCGTGCTCGCGAATTCCGAACGGGAAATCGTCCCGTGCGTACGGATTCCCAAGCTAAAGGAGGGGAGACTGGATCGCGAATGCGCGTTTCCCAATATGGCTGACGACGCGAAAGCGGATACATTGTATCCGCTGATGGAACTCGGACTTTACGACAGGGCGTTGTTCCAACGGCTTCGGGGGTACGACGAGCAGATCCACAGCGAATATTGGCAGGCGCTTGACTGGGGAATCCGCTGTTGGGAACTTGGACATCCGATCTACATGAGCCGGACGTTGCTCGTTCAGTTTCCCGATCGTTTGTCGGTCATCGAGGACCTTTCCGAAGTGGGCGGGTATCAACGGTGTTGCACCAAGGCGCTCGGAATCAGGCAGAATGTCGGAGGGAAAAACTCGGCCCGAAGACCCGCCCGTGATTATGACAGGGAATCTTTCAAAGGGGAAGTGAAGACTCGGCTTGTGTGGCTGGTGAAACAGGATTATGCCCATGTGGTCTCCGGATGGATGAAAGGGGAGACGAAAGCGTGAGATTCCGTCTTTTCGTTCTCGCCGCGATTTTGTGGTGCGCGTCGTCTTTGCTGTTCGCTCGAACCGATCCGTTTTCCTATCCGATACGTACAGTGGTCATCGATGCGGGGCACGGCGGCAGAGACGGTGGCGCGTCGTTCGCCTGGAGTTTCGCAGGAGGAACGATATACGAGAAGGAATATACCTTGGACATCGCCAAGCGTACTGCATCCCTGCTTGGTGTGGCTCATCCGAATTGGAATATCGTAATGACGCGAAGCGATGATACGTACGTGGCGCTGGATGATCGTTGTACCATTGCTTATTCGACGGTCATTCCGAGGAAAACGAGCGCGTTGTTTGTCTCGATCCATGTGAACAGCGCGGAAAATCAGGAAGCGGAGGGGTATGAGATCCTTACCAAAATCCCTTCCATCCAGCAGACGCTCCTCGATGCGCAGACGCCGAAGGAAAACATCAGTTTGTTCGCGCCGTTTACTGAGAAGGAACTCAACGAATTGCTCAACGCCCGTAACGCCGAAGTAGCCAAACGGTTTGAGCAAACCGTCGGGGAGCACATGCCGCTTTCGAGAAGCCGAGGAATAAAACCGCAGGATGTTCGTGTCCTGAACATTTCCAGAATGCCTTCGGTACTTGTCGAAGTCGGATTCATCACCAACAAAAACGACGTAAAGGCCCTTATTACTTCTTCTTGGAGGCAGGAGATGGCGAATGCCATCGTGGCTGCCATCGAGGCATGTGAAGGATGATGGTAAAAAAAATACGAAAGGCGACGAAGGTCGATCTGGAAAAAATTCTTGGCATCTATGCGGCGGCGCGCAGTTTTATGGCAAGTTGCGGCAACCCCACGCAGTGGGGGACGGAATATCCTCCGAAAGACCTCGTCGAGGAAGACATCAAGGCACGCCGGCTTTTCGCCTGTGAAGGGGAGGACGGGATCGTCCACGGCGTTTTCGCGTTCATCATCGGAGCCGATCCCTCCTATGGGTATATCGAACAGGGATCATGGCCTGACAAATCGCCTTACGGGACGATCCACAGGATCGCGAGTGACGGCATCCTGTCTGGTCTCGTGACATCCTGCGTCGCTTTCTGCGAAAAACAAATACCCACGCTCCGGGCGGACACGCATCGGAACAACCTCCCCATGCAACATCTGCTTACAAAGAACGGATTCATCCGGTGCGGCATCATCTACACGGATGACGGTACATCCCGCATCGCCTATCAGCGTTCCGTCTGACCGTCGTCCATACCGAGTTTGCGTTGCTCGAGCGTCAATTGCATTTTCAATTTCTTCAATTTTGGCGACAAGCTGACCTTGTAGAGATGCGGGTTGATCTGTCTCCGATAAGAAGGATGGAAGCGGTCGAGATTGTCCTGGACTTCCTTCTGAATCTGTTTGAGCGGTGGTTTCGCTACGCATCGTTTCCCGTTTTTCATCTGTTGCAGGAGCATCGGTGTACAGGATGCGTAGGCGTCGGGTTTCATCTCGAAGAAGTCACCCTCGGCAAACGGATGAAAGAAGGTGTATTTCTTTCCCGGCACCACCGTCTCGTTGGAAAGCGTGATCAGGTCTCCGAGTTCCGCTCCCGTGGAATCGGCGAACCGGTATACTTGCTTGATCCCGGGATTGGTCGTTTTTTCGAACGTATTGGAGATCTTCATTGTCGGGACGTACGACCCTCGCTCTTCCTTCGCGGCGAGTTTGTAGACGCCGTTGAGGGAACTCTGGTCTCCGCCGGTGACAAGATG
>JBAXYP010000072.1:0-7865 GCA_041670725.1 Sphaerochaetaceae bacterium | reverse complement strand
GAAACTCATTCGGGACGATGGCGTTCCTGCGGGAGCCGTTGAGCAGGAAGTGGGCGAAGTATGTGAGACACATCTTTCCATCATGTCTTTTATCCTTCCTATCGCCACGTTGATTACGTTGGCGTTGTTCGGAATGTGGTGGACCGGTGGCGGTCCAAAAGCATCCAGCTTTTCCGAAGCGTTGGGAAATTCAGATACCGCCCTTTCCTTATTGTGGGGTGCATTCGGCATGACGATAATGGGTATTATTCTTGGGCTTGCCTTCAAAATCATGAAATTTTCTGAACTGATGCAAACATTCATGCAGGGAGCAAAGACCATGTTCGTCGCATTTTTGCTCATGGTGTTCGCATGGGCCTTGAAAGCAGCATGCGATGCGGTGGGGACGGCAGATTACACCATCGGGGTGATGCTCCCGCTGGTAAAGGATTTACCGGCGATTCTCCCGGTCATGGTATTCCTTGTATGCATGCTTCTTTCCTTTGGGCTCGGAACCTCATGGGGGACCATGTCCATCATCAGTCCGATCGCCTTGCCTCTCGTCTTGGCTGCGACAGGCAATGATTTGAACTGGATCGTATACGCAACCGTAGGAGCAGTACTGAGTGGATCAATCTTCGGAGACCATTGTTCCCCTATCTCGGACACCACAATCATATCCTCGACATTCGCGGGATCCGATCATATGGATCATGTCACGACACAGATCCCGTACGCTGTCTTTGCAGCCACAATATCGATTGTGGGATATTTGTTGCTGATGATTCACATACCTTGGTTCCTCATCATTCCAGCCGGCTGTATCCTCTTGTTCTATGGGGCGAGATTCCTTTCAAAGAAATCCGCCCAGAGATACGGCATCCCTGCAACAACGACCAACTATCGAGGATAAGCAATACTTCGGGACGGATTCCCAAAGGAACCATCCCGAACGTTTTCCGTTTCCGTCAGCAGGAAAGTCTCAAGCGTTCATTTCGCTTGTTTGTTGACATTGAAAAGAAAGTGCATGATGTCTCCGTCCTGCACTACATATTCCTTTCCTTCTATCCGGAGTTTGCCTGCTTCCCTGATCTTCTCCTCGCTTTTATACGCGAACAGATCATCGCAGTTGTATACTTCCGCCTTGATGAATCCCTTCTGAAAATCGGTGTGGATGATGCCGGCCGTTTCCGGAGCTTTCATTCCCGCCTTGAACGTCCAAGCACGATCTTCGTCGGGACCTGCGGTGAAGAACGTCCGCAATCCCATAATGTGATAGGCATGCTGGACCAGTCGGTTCAGTCCGGACTCTTCCAACCCCACTGACGCAAGAAATTCCTTTTTGTCACCTTCATCGTCCAAAGCCGCGATCTCAGCCTCCATCTTGCCGCAAATAACCACGACCTCGGCATTCTCCTCTGCCGCAATAATACGGACGGTCTTTACGTAGTCGTTATCCTTCGTCGCACTGTCCTCATCCACATTGCAAACGTACAATACCGGCTTCTGGGTGATCAGATGGAGATCGTACAGAGAAGCAAGTTCCTCTTCGTCCAGTCCCAAGGCACGAACCGCTTTGCCTTCTCCAAGCCCTGCCTTGACTCGTTCCAGAAGCGGCAGATATTTTTCCATGGCCTTCCGGTCTTCGGGCGTCATGCTCCTGACGAGTTTAGCTTGCTTGGCATACCGGTTCTCCACCGTTTCCAAATCAGCCAAGGCAAGTTCCGTGTTGATCGTGTCGATATCGCCTTTCGGATCAACCTTGTTGTTCACATGAATGACATCGGGGTCGTCGAAACAACGAACCACATGGGCAATGACGCCCACTTCCCTGATGTTTGCCAAAAATTGATTCCCCAGCCCTTCCCCTTTGGATGCACCGGCGACCAGTCCCGCAATGTCGACGAACTCGAACGTCGCGGGGATCAACCGCTGGGGAGGGATCAACGCCTTAATCTGGTCAAGCCGCTTGTCGGGAACGTTGACGATGCCGACATTTGGGTTGATCGTACAAAACGGATAATTCGCTATCTCCGCGGGGGCGGCGGTCAGCGCGGAGAAAATGGTGGACTTTCCCACGTTGGGCAACCCGACGATTCCACAATTCAGACCCATAGGATACCTCTTCCACGGCAGTGTACCACGATACCCTTTTTGGCTCAATGCAGGAAACATGTTCGGATGGCCGACCAGTGTACAAACAAAAGAAAAACGGTATGCTAATGGTTATGTACGAAACCCGAGAAGCATCGCAGAAGGCGTTGCTGTTCTCCATCCGTGAGGATGGAGGAAACCCGTTGATGGAAGCGTTGAACCGAGAAGAACTGGAAAGTCTTGTCTCCACGTTGGGGGAGACGGTGCTCTCCAGTACCGAAATCCCGGTACGAGAGATCAATCCCGCCACCTATATCGGCAGCGGGAAAGTTCAGGAAATCAAGGAAATGATTCAGGGAAGCGGAGCGGATCTCGTAGTCTTTAACATGGCCCTCTCTCCCCGCGTCCAGCGTAACCTTGAAAAAGCATGGGAAATTCTCGTCATCGACCGAGAAGAAGTGATTCTTAGGATTTTCGCTTCTCGTGCACGGACAAAAGAGGCCAAACTGCAAGTGGAACTCGCGAAATTGCAATATCAGCGTCCACGGCTTCGGCGCATGTGGGCGGGGTTGAATCGGCAACGCGGAGGTTTCTACGGTACGAAAGGTGAAGGCGAAACGCAACTGGAACTTGACCAGAGGATCATTGACGACAAAATCGTACAATTGAAAAAAGACTTGGAAAAGGTATCCAAGGAACGGGAACTCCAGAGGCAGAGCAGGATGCGCAGCCCCATCCCCCGGTGCGCCATCGTCGGATACACCAACAGCGGCAAATCCTCCTTGCTTAACCTGCTTTCTCCTGACGCGGGGGTATTGGTGGAGGACAAACTGTTCGCAACCCTCGATCCGACCACGCGGATGGTAAAGCTTCCCGGAGGAGAGGAAATGCTGCTCACCGATACGGTCGGCTTCGTCAGCAATCTCCCCACCAATCTCGTACAAGCGTTCAAAAGCACGTTGGAGGAAGCGAAATACGCCGATTTCCTGATCATCGTCAGCGATGCATCGCATCCAGATATGCTCTCCTGCTGGGATACGACGAAAACCGTCCTGGAAGAGTTGGGCTGTGGCGAAAAACCGGCCATTGTGTTCGTCAACAAGATGGACAAACAGTTCGATGAGGTCGCCGTCGCCAGAATGAAATCGTCGGCACCCATTGTCGTCTGCGGTTCCGTGACCCATGGAACAAACATCGACTTGCTTGAAGACGCCGTCGTCGCGATGATTCACCGGCTCTCACCGGTACTCAATCTTGTCATTCCCGAAAACCGGTACGACTTGATCGCCCAAATCCGCAGGGAAGGTCAAATCGTGACGATCGACTACTCGGGGGAAGGCGTCCACATTACCGCGCGGGTACAGAACCCGTCGCTCAAGGACATGCTCGCTCCCTTCGAAAAAGGCCACGAGAACTGATCGTCATTTTTTCTGAGATCCCGATTCCGTTCTCTTTTTGTCCATGAAAAAAGCGAGGATCCGAAAATCCTCGCCTGTTTCTTTTTCAGTTCTAATCGAACAAATACATGGCCCCGAGTCCTGCTTCCCAAGCGAATCCGATCGTCGGGAAAATATCAATGCCGGGACCGGCCATCACATAGAAGCTCCACGGAGCTTTGGGAAACTGATAGTTCAGGCGAACAGGAACCAATGCGGCAAGATGGAACGAACCTTCCTCCCCAGACGTTCCGGGAAGAACAAATCCGACTTGCCCCACCGCGCCGACGGTCAAGAACCACGAACCATCGGTCCAATCGAAATCGGCGACCTTGAAATTCGCACCGGCTTCACCGCCAATCCATCCGATCCAATTTCCATTCATCGAACCGAATGCGACATTGCCGATCACATCAAAGCTCTTGCTGACCTTGTACTGGAAGGCAACCCCAGTAGGAGATCCGAGACTCACTCCGACGCCATACTTGGTGGTGGCGGCACCTACCGTAGTGCTTTCCGCTGCGACAGGGGCGATGACCAATGCGGTCACCAACAGAACCAAACTCATCTTTTTCATTTTTATCTCCTTCACAAAACATATTGTACACGAGGTAACTGGTAAAATACACTACTTTCTGATACACTTCCAGCATTTTCGTTCGCTAAACGATACTTTCTTTTATAAGAACAAGCAAGAACAAGAAAAATTACAAACAATCATCAAGACTGGTGAAAGAAACCGGTATTGGATATGATGACGACAGAGGTGAACATGGAAGAACGACAACTGACAGGGCGCGGGCTTTTCATCGGACTTGGAGGACTTCTCATCATCACGGCAAGTTCGATGTACATCGCCCTTCGTATGGGGGCTCTCCCCTGGCCGACGGTGTTCGTCACCGTCATTTCGATGGCTGCCTTGAAGAAATGCAAACACAGCACGATCCATGAGATCAATTGCACCCACACCATCATGAGTGCTGGAGCGATGGTTGCGGGCGGACTTGCTTTCACGCTTCCAGGCATGTGGATGCTTGATCCAAATGCCTCGATTTCCACTTTCTCGATGATTTCGCTGACCATCGTCGGAACAATCCTCGGCACCGCATTCACTTCGGTGTTTCGCAGGCGAATGATCGAAGAGGAAAATCTTCCTTATCCAATGGGACAGGCGGCGTACAATACGCTCTCCGCGGGAATGGAAGGAGGCAAGAACGCAAAAACGTTGTTCACCTCGATGGGCGCGTCCGCCCTGTTTACCGCGTTTCGCGACGGAGCGGGAAAAATCCCTTCGCTTCTCAAAATCATGGGAGGAACCGCATTTTTCCAGCCGATGTACATCTGGGTCTCTCCGATGGCAGTGGGAATCGGAGCGATCATCGGTCCGGTATTGGCATTGGTCTGGTTCCTCGGAATGGTTCTCGGCTACTACATCATCACTCCCGTGGGACTCGCAACGGGAATGTTCGCCGATATGGCCGCCGCTGAATTGTTCCGACAGAATCTGGGAATCGGCCTGATGATCGGAACGGGTCTCGGCGTCCTGGTCAAAGCGGTTTACGGCCTCGCGAAAAGTAAAAGAAGCCATAAGAAGGAACCCCTTTCCAAACGGAGCGTAACCGCACTTTCACTGATAATACTTTTATCGATGATTACGTTGACCCTTACCACACAAGTGACGTTCCTTGAGACGATTCCCTTGGTCGCGGGGGTATTCTGCGCGACATATCTTTCCAGCATGCTTACCGGACAGACGGGCATCAATCCGATGGAAATCTTCGGCATTCTCGTCCTGTTGTTCGTCCAATTCCTGTTCAAACCGGCACTCGCACCCGCTTTCACCATCGTCGCGGTCACCGCAGTCGCCTGTGGGTTGGCGGGAGACGTGATGAACGACCTGAAATGCGGATATTTGCTCGGTGCCGATCCCAAACAGCAAATCATCGGGGAAGGCATCGGAGGCATCGTGGGATCGGTCGTTTCCGTATTTGTCCTTCTTGCGCTCAAACAAGCGTTCGGATCATTCGGGACGGAAGCTCTTCCCGCCCCTCAAGCGGCCGCAGTAAGTGCGATGATCGGAGGCCCGAAGCAAGGGACGGCTTTTGCCATCGGATGCATCGTCGGTCTCGTGCTGTTCCTCTGTAACATTCCGACGGCTACGCTGGGACTCGGCTTCTATCTCTCCACGGCCATCAGCACCATCATGGCGTTGGGAGCCATCATCGCCGCCATTGCAAAAAAGGCATTCGTCCGCACGGGACACGATGCAGCAAAAGTAGAGACGAATCTGGCGCTGCTTTCCAGTGGATTCCTTGGCGGAGAAGGAATCACCGGGGTGATCATCGCTATCATCTCAATGTTCTGAAAGGAAGGATAAGAGAAAATGGACGAAACAAAACGCATGCCGCTTTCCCTGTATGGGTTGTCGGCGGAAAATCTGGGCAAGGCGCTGGATATCCAGAAAGCATATGAAAGCAGGCAAATCCATCGGTGGCTGGTCAGAGGAGCCTCATCGTTCGAGGAGATGACGGATCTCTCCAAGGCGGAACGGCAACGTCTGTCCGTACTGATGCCGAAGCTCTGCAGTTCCACCGTACAGACGACATCCAGCGATGAAGGCGCAACAAAATGCGTAATTCACCTGTACGATGACCGCCTGATCGAATGTGTCGTCCTGACGGACAAGCGGGGCCACCGTACCGCATGCCTCTCCAGCCAGGTGGGATGCGCGATGGGATGCGCGTTCTGTCGTACCGGTAAGATGGGACTTTTTCGTAACCTCGCCACCGAAGAAATCATCGAGCAGTTCATCCACCTCTCCAAAAGCGGACCGATTTCACATATCGTATTCATGGGGATGGGAGAACCGATGGCCAATCTCCCTGCCGTGCTCAGATCGATTCATTATTTCCACGATCCCGACGGGTTCGGCATCAGCTACCGTCGGATGACGATCAGTACCTGCGGCGTCGTGCCCGGCATCAGGAAACTCTCCGAACTGAAACTGCCCATCCGCCTCGCCGTATCGCTCGTCTCCGCGGACAACACCCTGCGGAGCAGGATTATGCCGATAAACAGAAGTTGGGGTCTTCCCGAACTTCGCCAAACTCTCCTTAGCTACCAACACGACGGCGGAAAACGCTTTACTTTCGAATATTGTATGCTCGGAGACGTAAATACGACGGAAAACGCCGCAAAGAAGATCGCCGCCTACACTAAAGGGATGGATGTAATCATCAATCTGATCCCTTACAATGAGGCTGCCGAACTTTCTTGGCACACGCCGTCGGATGAAGAGGTTTCCCGCTTTTCGCATTATCTCGATATGATGCACGTAAAACACACCATCCGCATCTCGCGCGGGGGGAACATCAGCGGCGCCTGCGGACAACTCGCGACGGAAGCCGCCTCCGGCGAAGAAGAAGATGATGAAGAAGAGGGCCAATAGAACCTTTTGTTATCCGCGAGTCGTTCCCAACCGCATGCACAGAGAAGCGACGGCCAGAAGGCCAGCACCCAACAGAAACGCCGTCGCAAGAGAATGCTTGGCCAATGCACCGAAAAGAGGGGAAAGCGCCATTTCCACGATGCCAAACCATATCTGCTGGAACGAAAGGGTTGTCGCTTGGTCGAATCCGAGGGAAAACGAAACCTGCATTTTGGACGCATACGGCTGAAACAGCGTGAATCCTAGTCTGAGACACATTACTCCGCACAATGCGGACACAACACCCGTTCCCCGAACCAAAAGCAAAGATCCGAACAGCGCAATGGCGAAACACCACAGTGTGGCATGTCGCTTCGCATACAGAAAAGGAGAAAGCCAGCCGCCCGTCACGGAGACGGCGGAAAGTGCCAGATACGGCCAGGAAAACAAGGAAACCGACAATCCGGACGCTTCGTACCTCATCTGGATGAGGAATACCGTGACGACCTGATTTACGGTGGAAAACAATGCGATGGATGTAAGAAACAGCAATTCCGACTTTCTTACGCTCGGAATATGGATCATCCTTCCCCCCTTCTTTTTTTCTCCCTCCGCCTCAGGCAATAACAGTATGCACAAGAGCGAAACAAAACAGGAAAGAACGGTCAGCGCCCCGCTCTCATCCACAGGGTTTTTCAAAAAAGGGAAAAGCAAGGAAACGACCATAAGGCCTGCCATTCCGCTTGCCTGATAGATGCCATACCATTTTTGCCTGCCGTCAATTCGGGACAAATAGGCAATATCCACGCCGCTCTGAGCGCTGTTTGACACGGCAAGAAGCAAACGTTCGAGAAGAAAAACAGGAAAAGAATGCGCCTTCCAGAAGACGATCTTCGATGCAAACAGCACACCGCTGGAGATGCAAAGGG
>JBAXYP010000071.1:0-7891 GCA_041670725.1 Sphaerochaetaceae bacterium | reverse complement strand
TGCCGGAAGGACGGCCCGGAACAGTGTGCATGCGATATGCGCTCATTCCTTGATGAGCGGTATCCTGACTATAAGCGGGTTGTGTTGGTGGGATACCAGCCTGCTCTATTGGAAATGCTGGCGAAAACGGGAAGAAGTGTTCAAGTATTGGATCTGAATCCGGCGAATATCGGGCAGATACGATATGGCGTTCCCGTGGAAGATGGAGTATCTTCATATCCTGACGCCGTCTCTTGGGCTGATCTCATCCTGTGCACAGGGAGTACAGTCTGCAATGGTTCCATCGTCCAGTATCTGGATCTTCCGGTGGATGTCGTCTTCTACGGCACTACCCTAGCAGGCACGGCCATATTGATGCACCTCAACAGAGTCTGTTTTGCCGATAGATACGAAGAAGAGTGACATTTCCGTTTGCAAACGGTGGACGCAATGAATTGGGCATGCTGTCCTTGAGAAAAAGCGATACGTAAATGGGATCCGGTCTTACAAAAGCTTGGACATTTATTGCGTTTGTTCCAAGGAGGTATTTGTAGCCAATGTCCTTTTTTGTATTTTTTTGTGAGTCGTTGGATCAATATCACACAGGATTTTGGGGATTCTTTTTTTGGCCGCCCGTTCCTGATTACGCATTCTTGCAACAAGATTGACAATTTGAGAAAAGCGATGATACAATGGCCTTAAGAGTTACATGAACGTTCAAGTAGCAAAAAGAAAGGTTTTTTTCATGGTTGTAAGAAAAAGGGGGAAACAGGTATGAAGAGACTATTGTCGGTTTTCTTAGTGTCGGTATTGATTCTTTCGCTTGTGACTGCGCAAGGGACTTCGGAGAGAACTTCTGAGAAAGATACCTCGCAATCGACAGTGACCACATTGTCCGTATGGTCGTTTGTACAAGCGCACATGGACGCCTACAAGAAGTTGTCCGCTGTATGGAACGAGGATCATCCTGATGAACAAATCAAGTTGGTTGATACGTATTACGATTGGGCTTCCATGCATGACAAGTTGTATTCATGTTTGCTCGCAGGGGAAGGAGCGCCGGATCTTTGTGATGTCGAGATCGGAAAATGGCCGAATTTCATGCAGGGGGAGATTAAATTCCTTGACCTGACGGATTACGTGCTTCCATATAAGGATCAAATCGTCAATACACGCATGCAGGTCTATCAGAAGAACGGCAAACAGTATGGGGTGCCATCCCATATCGGCGCCACGGTAATGTACTACAACATCGATTTGTTACAGAAGGCCGGGATTGATTATCGCAACATAAAAACATGGGATGATTTTGCGAATGCCTGCCGAATCTACAAGGCGAAGACGGGAAAGTACATGACGTACATTGAGACCTATGGCGCATATGAATTCTCTTACATGATGGCCGAGCTTGGACACGATATCATTACGGCTGATGGTCGGCCTGACCTGTACAATGCCGATGCGGTTCGTGTCTGCAAACTTTGGAAGTCTTGGTATGATGAGGGAATCATTGGTACCATTCCTACTGGCAATGCTGATACCGATGCAGGAAAAGCCGCGGTGGCATCGGGAGAGATCGCAGCTCTTGGATACCCGCTATGGTATATGGGCCGTTTCACGGATGTCGCTCCCGATCTTGCCGGAAAGATTGCGATTGCTCCGCTTCCCGTTTTCAAAGATGCAACGTACAAATCGGTCGGGCTTGGTGGAACAGGCACAGTCGTTATCGCGAATGGTCCCCATGCGGATTTGGCTGCGCGGTTCATTACGTGGGCGAAACTGAGCGAAACAGGTGGCATTACGTTGTGGCAGGATCTTGGGTATGATCCCATCAACACAAAGGTATGGACCAATCTCACGGTCACAAAAGACCCAGGCAACAAATTCCTGAAGTACTTTGCGACAAATCCGTTTGATGTATTGTCTGAGATCAAAGACGGAATTTTTGCTTGCAAGACAATGCAGAACAGTGCGACGATCAATGATTATCTTTCTTCCACGACATGGAACCGAATGTATATTAACGGGGAAGATGTCGAGAAAGTATTGAAGGAAACACAGACGGAGATGGAAACTCAGGCGAAGTAACCGTTCTTGGTTTTGAGGACCTTCCTTCCCCAAGGGGCGGGAAGGTCTGTTTTCAGGAAAGAAATGGAGGGTATTTCATGAGCATGAAACGTAAAACCCTGAAGAAGAGATGGGAAACCTTCAGTTCCGCCAAAGTTGCGCCTTATGTGTTCGTCTTGCCGTTTCTCCTTACGTTTGTCATTTTCTTTATCTATCCGATTATATCTTCGGTCATGACAAGTTTCCAAAATGTACAATTGGGAGCTTCCAAATGGGTTGGCTTGGCGAACTATAAACGGCTTGCCGCGAGTTCCGAATTTCCCACCGCGATCCGTAATTCCCTTTTGTACACGGTCATTACGATAGCCTTGATGATTCCTTTCCCGCTTTTGTTTGCGGTAATGCTCAACAGCAAGTCAATGAGAGGCGGGACCTTTTTCCGTGCCGTCCTCTTCATGCCGATCCTCTGCAGTGTCGTCGTAGCTGGCATGACCTTTCGTTTTATGTTCAATGAGACGGATTCCGCCTTGGTAAATGAATTTTTCATGAAAGTCTTCGGGACAAGACGGATCATGTGGAAATCACGGCAATGGCCGGCAATGGCAATGATGGTTTCCCTTTGTTGTTGGCGGTGGACGGGGATGAACATCGTGTATTTCATGTCTGGGCTCAGGAGTGTGCCTGTCGAATTGTACGAGGCGGCTGACATTGACGGTGCAAGTGCGGCGCAGCGTTTTTGGAATGTTACCGTCCCATCGGTGAAGCCGACCACCATTTATGTGCTTACGATCAGCATTTACGGAGGTTTGTCGATGTATACGGAGAGCAGGATGCTGTGGGATGCGAAGTCTTCTCCGATGAATGTTGGTCTTACGATTGTCGGATTTGTGTATCAGAAGGGGATCAGTCAAGCTGATTACGGATTCGCATCCTGTGCCGGATTATGTCTCCTTTTGGTCACACTTGTCGTCAATTTTATCCAATTGCGCGGTACAGGAGCCATTGGAAAGGGAGGAGCCAAATGATTTCCTCCTATACTAAAAAACATGTTGGGCAGAAAAAAACGTATACAATCTTATTGCTTGTTTTTTTTGCCATGTTTTGCGTGGTTGTTCTCGTGCCATTCGCAACGATTCTTTTGACTTCCTTCAAACAGACTAATCGTCTTCTCACTGATGGTTTTAACCTGAAGGTGGAGAAAAACATTATGTCGTGGGACAGTTATGTTTATCTCTTCACTGGAAAGCATTCCTTTTTCCTTTGGTACCGTAACAGCGTCTATCTTACCGTCGTGCAAACGTTGTTGACGCTTTTCATCAGTGCTTGGGTTTCGTTCGGTTTCTCGTTTTATCGTTTCAAGGGAAAGGACATATTGTATGCCTGCGTCTTGATTGTGATGATGATCCCATTTGAGATCATGATGCTTCCCTTGTTCATGGAGGCGATAAACTTGAAGATGACCAACTCCTATTTCGGTATCATGATCCCATACCTTGCGAATGCGACGGTGATTTTTTTCTTCTGCCAGTATCTGCAGGGAATTCCCGTCGAACTGGTGGAGGCCGGAAGGATTGACGGATGTAACGAATATTCGATTTTTCTGTGCTTGGTGTTTCCTTTGATGAAGCCGGCACTTGCGGCAATGTCAATTCTCGTTGGAGTAAATACGTGGAATAACTATCTGTGGCCATTGTTGGTGCTTGGTGATTCACACAAGTTTACGTTGCCGATAGGGTTGAGTTCCTTGATCGCCATGCAGGGAAGTAACTTGAATTCATACAAGATTCTCATGGCCGGTTCCGTGATGACGGTCCTTCCCATATTGTTGTTGTTCTGCTTTGCCCAGAAGTATTTTATTGAGGGCTTGTCGACGGGAAGTGTGAAGGGGTAGCCAGAAAGGCGCTTTTCAAAGCTTGGCATGTGGAGAAATATGTTCTGGATTTCCGAAGTTTGAGGAGGTGAGAATGACCCATTTTGTCTCGGCGAGAGACGTGTGCATCCAGGATCCTGGATGGACGAGGCGATTGGATTTGTTGCAGTATGTCGTTCTTCCTTACCAGTGGAGGATTCTGAATGATTTGATACCTGGCATAAAAAGCGGATGCATAGAAAACTTCCGTGTGGTGGCAGGACAGTCCTCTGCAAAACGGTTTGGCGTGGTGTTTCTCGACAGCGATGTATACAAATGGATTGAAGCGGTAGCCTATTTGCTTGCCCAACGGGAAGACGAACAACTTGAAGTTTGGGCCGATGAGGCGATCTCGCTTATCGGGAAGGCGCAGTCGCCGGATGGGTATCTGCAGACATATTATCAAGCGGGTGCTTTGGATCAGCGATGGACGAATCTTAGGGAAGGACACGAACTCTATTGCATGGGGCATCTCATCGAGGCGTCCGTAGCGTATCACATGGCGACGGGGAAGGTGCAATTGCTTGGAATCGCTGAACGTTGCGCGGATTGTATTGACCGGACCTTCGGACCAGGGAAAAAGAATGGGTGCCCGGGACATCCTGAAGTGGAACTTGCTTTGGTGCGGCTGTACGAGGCTACAGGAATTCAAAGATATCTGGATCTCGCCTCGTGGTTCATTGATGTCCGAGGGACGTCCAAAGCGGCATTGGACAATGACGGCAGTTTTGCTCCGATCTTCCCCGAGATGGCGTCTTTCGGTCCCGAGTATTTTTTGAATCACAAACCGGTGAGGGAGCAAACGCGAGCGACGGGACATGCCGTACGGGCGATGTATTTGTATTGCGCGATGGCCGATCTTGCTCGACTGGGTCATGACGCTTCGCTAAAGCATGCCTGTCAGGTTCTGTATGAAGATGTTGTTGAACGGCAAATGCATGTAACGGGAGGGATCGGGACCGCAGCGTTCGGAGAGCGTTTTACAACGGATTATGATCTGGCTCCTGATACGGTCTATGCGGAATCCTGCGCCTCGGTCGGTTTGATGTTTCTGGCAAAACGCATGTGGAACATGACGATGGATGCACGCGTATATGATGTGTGGGAACGTGCATTGTACAATACCGTCCTCTCGGGGATGGGCCTTGACGGTATGCATTTTTTCTATGTGAATCCGTTGGAAGTCACCCCTGCCTTCGTCCATGCGAATCCAGGGTATTCCCATGTAGAGACACAGCGCCCTAAATGGTTTGGCGTCGCTTGCTGCCCCCCGAACATCGCGAGGTGCCTTCTCTCGTTGAACGGAGCGTTGTACGCTCGGGACGAAGGGAATCTGTGGGTGTTGAGCCATATCGGTTCCGTTTTCCATGATGGAGATTTGCGGGGTAAGCTTGTCCACGAAGGGGAACGGTATCGGTTGACCGTCGTAGGTCCTGCTGCCGACATCCATCTCCGGATACCGGAAAAAAGCGAGTTGGTTATAGGGTACGATACATATAAAGAAGGTTCATATGTGGATTTGTTGCATAAAGGTGGAACATCAACATTCTCGTATGTAATCAAACCAGAAGTATGTATCATACGGGCAAATTACCGTGCTTCAGCCCTTGCTGGAAAACGTTGCGCCATGCGGGGGCATACCGTCTATTGTGCGGAATCCGTTGACAATGGCGGCATTCCGTTGAGTTCATTACGATTGTCGGAAAAATGCATGTGTTCCGAGGAGCGGCCGCCATTTCCAGACGAAGATCCGGCTTTGTCGTTCCCATGCTCACGTGTCGTTGATAACCTGCGGGAATTGTACGGAGACGCAGAAAAGGAACAGACGGAACCTGCCTTGATACGATTGGTCCCGTACCGGTTATGGGGGAACAGAGGAGAACAAGAAATGCGAGTCTGGTTTGACCGTGGATGAAATAGGCCGGTGCCGGCGGGCGGCTCTGATTGAACAAACGACCGTTGCTTTGTAAAATAAAAAGGTGATACACGACTTGAACGATAACGTACCAAAGCATGTGACATTAAGGGATATTGCGAAAGAGACCGGATATACGATAAACACCGTGTCCAGAGCCCTGATGGGGATGCCTGACATTTCTGTGGCCACAACCCAGATGATTCGACGCAAAGCTGCGGAAATGGGATATGTACGAAACCAGATGGCAAGTGCGCTTCGTTCTGGGAGGACCCGTACATTTGCGTTAATAGTCGGGGATCTCATAAACACGTATTTCGCGATCATGTTCGAGGGCGTGGAGCAAGCCGCTTACCGCCACGGGTACAATGTATTGCTTCTTTGTGCGTATGAGCAGGCTGATCGTGAGCTTCAAGCTATTCAAACCGCAATATCCCAACATGTTGAAGGGATTATCCTGTTCCCTTGCGGGGAGAACGAAGCATCCGTTTCTTTGTTGGAATCGAGTGGCATTCCGTTTGTTCTGTTGGCACGTGAACTGAAAACCCCGCATCCTGAGATCAACTACGTGCTGTGCGAGGAGGAACAGGGGGGGTATCTTGCAACGCGGCATATGATCGAGGCCGGTCACCGCAAACTGGTGTATGTGTACGATTCTGATGCGATCTACAGCATCAACCTGAGAAAGGAAGGGTTTTATCGGGCGGTTCATGAAGCCGAAATACCCCAAAGGGACATCCGTGTCATCCAGAACCTTGATGCACGCGGAAAGACTGATGCGGAAAGGACTGCGAAAAAAATCGCTTCGTTGCGGAAGGACGGTTTCGATGGAGTGGTCGTTTTCTGCGATATGGAGGCATGGAGCATCATTGCGTCTCTGAAGGCCTATGGGCTGTCGGTTCCCGATGATCTCGGGATCATTGGATATGATAACATCGACAAGTTTTCTCCGTCCCCGGCTCCATTGTGCAGTATTGATGGAAAGTACACGGAAATGTGCCAGACGGCTGTCGCGCTTCTTGAACAGAGAATCAACGGTGACTATGTGCCGCCACAGCGGAAGGTGTTTCCGGTGGATGTTGTTTGCCGTAGAAGTTGCGGCATTTGTTGAGATGGCTCTCCTTCCAATTCCTGGGATTGCCAGTATAGGAATGGGGCGAAGGGTGCGTGGGAGGGGAGCCTTGGGCATGGGAGTCGTCAAGGTTCGTTGATACGTTTTTCTTCCTTCCCCTTGGTGATTGAGGGCGTTTTGCAATAAGGGGTCAGGATAAGTTCTGAAATGAACGGGCTTCCTGCATATTGGGTACATGAACTAATGATATGGGTGGCATGATGAAGGAAAGCAAGATTGTTCTGGACAGGGATTACCAAATCGGAGAAGTGGATGAGCGGTTGTTCGGTTCGTTCATCGAACATCTCGGCCGGGCCGTGTACGGAGGCATCTATCAGCCCGATTGTCCGTATAGCGACAAGAAGGGATTCAACACACAGGTTTTGCGGTTGGTCAGGGATCTGAAAGTCTCGATGGTCCGGTATCCCGGAGGGAACTTCGTCAGCGGCTTCAATTGGGAGGATGGCATCGGGCCAAAGGAGAAGCGGCCCCGCCGGCTTGAACTTGCATGGAAATCCATCGAGACGAACCAGTTTGGCCTGCATGAGTTCGTTGACTGGGCGAAGGAAGCGGATGTCGTCGTCATGATGGCGGTGAACCTCGGTACTCGGGGCGTGGATGCGGCGCGCAATCTCCTGGAATACTGCAACCATGACGGAGGCACATATTACAGCGAACTACGAAAACGGAACGGAAGCGAGAGGCCGTTCGGCATTAAGCTCTGGTGCCTTGGCAATGAGATGGACGGCCCATGGCAGATAGGGCACAAGACGGCGGACGAATACGGCCGTTTGGTCAACGAAACGGCGAAGGTGATGAAGACGGTCGATCCGTCCGTCGAGGTGGTCGCCTGCGGTTCGTCGAACTCGGACATGCCCACTTTCGGTTCTTGGGAATCCACTGTACTTTC
>JBAXYP010000070.1:0-7918 GCA_041670725.1 Sphaerochaetaceae bacterium | reverse complement strand
GGTGTCGTTTCTTTCGGGATGACCGGCATACGTCCAAGAGCAACGTCCTTCACGTCGGCGTCCGCCGCTTTCGCCGTAGCAAGCCGTGTTACGGGGTCGGTGAGAAAAGCCGAAAATCGTTCGATGAAATCAGGCTTGATGGAACTTGTCTGTGTGAAGCGCGCGTCTTTAGCCTTGGAAAGCCAGTCAAGGGCTTCCTTGCACAGTCCGTAGTGGAGTTTGATCTGCGCCATATGGACGTATGGCTCGGGAAAACGCGGATTAAGCGTAAACAACACATTGTAGATATTCTCCGCCTCTTGCCATTGTCCGGTAAGCATCAGGTACCATCCGTGGTTGTCTTGGATTCCAAGCGAACCATGTTCTCTTTCTTTTGATTCTTCAAGCAGGTGTTTGGCCATAGGAAGGTCTCCTTTTTCAAGGAGGTACGTCTGATAGTTGATGAACAAATTCTTGTCTCTGTATCCGCTTTGATATACACCGCCGACTTCCTTGATGGCCTCGTCGATATTTCCGTCCAGCCAGAATGTCATGGAACGCATGATTTTCGCCACATTGACCATCCCTTGATGCTCCTTCTCGTTCTTGTGAAGACCGGTATCCCCGATGATCTCGTCGAGAATCGCTTTGCCTTTCCTCCAATCGCCTTTTTGGATGAACAGGCTCGCCGCGGTGATGCGCATCTGTTCCGGAAGCCCCATTTCGAGCGCTTTTTCCAGTTTATCCCAATCCTTTTGGTCTGGTACCGGATTTTGGGCGATGTTCCTGCTTGCACTCATGTACATGAATGTCTTGCGTTTTACGAAGAGCATAACGAAGAATACCGCCAAAATAAGGGTGATTTTTGCGGCGAGGGGGAGCGGAGAAACGCCGATGACCACCATCACCACAGGGAAAACCCAGATGTTTTTTGTTCCGTCCATATCAATCCTCCTCAAAATGATGTGCCTTCAGATATGCATCATCGGCATCGGAAAGCTCCGTATTGGGCATTCGTTCCGTTTTCGTTTCCGCAACAAGATGCTTTTCCTTTTTCGTAAAGCCCTCAAGAATGTCGGCATCCGACTCTGGGCATGGGTACTTTCCCGGTCTGGGAAGCTTTCCCATGGCGACGGAATCCGTATCGGCATCAATGGCTCGTGCAGTGGCGATCCTGCTTTTAGGGTCTTTCAGGCTATCATATAACTTTTTGACATCGTCTCTTGTGAAGAGGCAGGTGTGATTGTACGGCGCCCGAAGGGCGACGGAAAGCGCTTCAAGTGCACGTCCGGCTTCTCCGTAGTGGATGAAGCACTGCGCTGCATGGACCATACCGGGTGCCATCGCGATACGTCGTTTCATCAGTTCCTCGTAGATCTGGTATGCGCCAGCCCAATTCCGCTCCAGAATCAGCAGACGGCCGTACGCCTCTTGGAGCGCCACGTCCGATTCCTTCTTGTATCCCGCTTCTTCGAATGTGACTCTTGCTTGGGGAAGGAGACCGAGATCCATCTGGATCATCATCATATCGACTGTCAGCGTCGGGCTTTTGTACCCGCTGTCTTTGATGCTTTGAAGTTCGGAGAGCGCTTTTGGGGAGTCTCCCCCAATGTAACCGAGAAGTGCATGCAGTATCTTCGCCAGGATCATCGTGGAATCGCCGCCGGGTTTCGTCGTATGTGAGAAAAAATCATCCAGTAATTCTTTCCCTCTGCTGACGTCCCCAAACTGAACGTACAGACTTGCGACGGACACTTTCCCCTCGTCGCTCAAGCCGCTTCTGATGGATCGTTCGTACCATTTCCATGCCTTGTTGATCTTCCCGCTATTCGCCAGACTGTTTGCGTGGAGATAGAAAAATACGTTTCTTCTGGTAAAAACGAACAGAACGACCACCGTCGCAAGCAGAATGAGCCTGACGCTCTTGGAAAAAGGAAGAAACGATATCGCCACCAAAACGACGACGAATGAGATGAATCCGAGATATTTTTTCATATCAGGGGAAATGGTACGAGAAAGGCGATGAGATTGCAACTCTTTTCGAGGAAAGATACAGTACAGATATGCGTCTCGAGAATGAAATACTGGTACATGCCTGTTGCGGACCATGCAGCACCGCTTCCATTGAACGACTTCTTCGTGATGGATGGAAACCGACGATGTTTTATTCCAACAGCAACATGTATCCTGCAAAAGAATTTGAGAGGCGATGGGAAAACCTCGTCGTCGTCTGCGAACATTACCGGATACCTGTCATCAAGGAGACGCAGGATCATCAGGCGTGGTTGGCGTTCATCAAAGGGCTGGAAGGAGAGCGGGAAGGGGGAAAGCGGTGCATGAAGTGCTGGGAATACAACCTGAACCGTGCCTTTCTTAAAGCGAAAGAAATGGGATTTTCCCATTTCTGCACCACCTTGACCGTTTCGCGATACAAGAAAAGCGCCCTGATCTTTTGCGTCGGCTCAACCTTCAATGGTTTCGAGCCCATCGATTTCAAGAAACAAAACGGGTTTGCAGAGAGTTGCCGGTTGTCCAAAGAACTTGGGCTATACCGGCAACAGTACTGTGGTTGCGAGTTTTCTCTTCAGGACAGCTCCGTCGCACCGGTATAAAGCTGGTAATACACGCCTTCTTTTGCGATAAGCTCTTCATGGGTGCCACGTTCGATGATCGTACCGTGGTCCAGCACGAGAATCAATTGACTGTTCTGGACGGTGGAGAGCCTGTGGGCGATGACGAATACGGTCCGCCCTTCCATCAGTCGATCCATTCCTTGCTGTACGAGCGTTTCGGTGTGCGTGTCGATCGAACTGGTGGCCTCGTCGAGGATCATCACCGGTGGATTGGCGACCGC
Organism: Sphaerochaetaceae bacterium; assembly: GCA_041670725.1. Taxonomy (GTDB): domain Bacteria; phylum Spirochaetota; class Spirochaetia; order Sphaerochaetales; family Sphaerochaetaceae; genus RUG023. The sequence goes on along the minus strand of JBAXYP010000070.1, from coordinate 5,085 downwards.
CGCGCGTGCGATGGAAAGCAATTGCCGTTGTCCTTGGGAAAGCTCCTCTCCGTCGCCGGTAAGCATTGTGTCGTACCCGTCGGGGTGCATCATGATGAACGAATCGGCGTTTGCAAGCTTTGCGGCGGCACGCACCTCTTCGTCGGTGGCATCAGGTTTTCCGAATCGGATGTTCTCTCCGATCGTTCCGGTAAAAAGATGTGTGTCCTGAAGCACCATCCCCAACGATCGTCTGAGGTCGTCCTTTTTGATTTTGTTGATGTTAATGCCATCGAATCTGATTTTCCCGTCCTGAATGTCGTAGAACCGGTTGAGCAGATTGGTGATGGTGGTTTTGCCCGCTCCCGTTGAGCCGACGAATGCGATCTTTTGCCCCGGTTCCGCCGTCAAAGTGATATGGTGGAGTACCTGTTTGTCGGGACTGTAGCCGAAATCAACATCCACCATTTGGATTTCTCCGGCCAGTGGCCGGTAGGTGACCGGTGAACCGTCCTTGTGAGGATGTTTCCACGCCCACTTGCCGGTCGCTCGGTCGCTTTCGTGGATCGTGCCGTCTGCATCATAGGTGACATTGACAAGGCGTACATACCCGTCATCCACTTCCGGTTGCTCGTCCATCATGGCAAAAACACGCTCTGCTCCCGCCAGAGCCATCAGGATGGAATTCATCTGCTGGGCCATTTGTCCGATCGGGTTCGAGAATGTCCTGGTCATCTGGAGGAACGAGGCGAGTGACCCTATGGTAAGACCTCCGAATCCGGCAATCGTCAACGAAGATCCGACAAGGGTCACCACTACATACTGGAGGTTTCCGATGTTCGCCATGATCGGTCCCATAATATTGCCATAGGCGTTCGCTTTGGTGCTTGACTGACGGAGTTTCTCGTTGATCTCATCGAATACCGCCTTGCTTGCTTCCTCATGGTTGAACACCTTGACGACTTTGACGCCGGAGACCATTTCCTCGACGTAACCGTTGACGGCGGCGAGGTTTTCCTGCTGGGTCTTGAAATTGGCTCCGCTGCGTTTTCCGATGCTTTTGGAGGAACCGATCATCAAGCCGACAAACAGAAGGACGACGATGGTAAGGATCCATGACAGATTGAGCATGGCGAAAAACACCATGACAATGGTCAGCATCGAACTCATGACTTGTACGATGCTTTGGCTGATCATCTGCTGAAGCGTGTCGGTGTCATTGGTGAACCGACTCATGATCTCCCCATGTGGATGCCGGTCGAAATACGATATCGGAAGCCGTTCCATTTTGGCGAACATCTCTGTACGAATGTCGCGGAGCGTATCATTGGCCACGTTGACCATCAGACGCTGAGTCAGGTAGGATGCCGCCGCGCCGAGGCCGAGAATCACCGCGATCCGTAAAATCGCTTGGGCGAGACCGGAGAAGTCACGGCTTCCTCCTTTCAACATCGGTACGATGTAACCGTCGACCAGCGTTTTGAGAAACAACGTTGCCTCGACCATGGCGAGAGACGAGACGATGATGGTTGCGATGACAAGGATGAACGTCGCCTTATGCGATCCGAATACCAGTTTGAATAATCGTTTCCCTGTCTTTTTAGGATCTTTTGCTTTCGGACCGAATTTCATTGGTCTAGGCATTCGCAGCCACCTTGTTCTGAGTCCTGTACAGGGATGCGTACAAAGCGTTTCTGGAAAGCAGTTGCTCGTGAGTACCGCTGTCTGCGATCATCCCGTTGTCAAGGATATAGATTCTGTCGGCGTTCTCCACCGACGCAACACGTTGTGAAATGATTATCTTGGTCGTTTCCGGAGCATACAATGCAAGTCCCTCGCGGATTCTTCTGTCCGTTTTGGTATCCACCGCACTGGTAGAGTCGTCAAAGATGACGACCTTCGGTTTCTTGAGAATGGCGCGTGCGATGCAAAGCCGTTGTTTCTGCCCGCCAGAGAAGTTCGATCCTTCCTGCTCGACCTTGGCATTGTATCCATCGGGAAGCTGTTCGATGAATTCGCTCGCCTGAGAAATGCGGCATGCGGCGATCACCTCCTCGTCGCTTGCGTCCTTGTTCCCCCACCGGATGTTTTCGGCGATCGTCCCGCTGAAGAGCTGGTTTTTCTGCAGTACCATGGAAACTTCAGAGCGAAGCGTGTGCAGCTTGTAATCCCGTACATCCCTGCCGCCGACTTTCACGCTTCCTTTGGTGACGTCGTACAGACGGGCCATCATGCCGACCAGCGTGCTTTTGCCCGAACCCGTGTTTCCCAGAATGCCGATCGTCTGTCCGCTGTCCACGTGCAGAGTAATGTCGTGAAGACACAACGCGCCGTTTTCTCCTCCGTAGGAGAAGTCCACATGGTCGAAATCGATCATTCCGTCTGCAACCGCAGTGAGTCCTGACGGGTTTGGATCCATGTCTGTTTTCGTCTCCAATACTTGAGTGATCCGTTGCTCGCTTGCCCGGGAGATGGCCAGCATCACGACGATCATCGAAATCATCATCAGACTCATCAGAATTTGAATTGTGTAGGAGATGACACTCATCAACTGACCGGTGGTCATCGATCCCACGACGATGTAATGGGCGCCGAACCAGGAGATGGCGAGCATTGAGGCGTATGTGGTGCCCATCATCAGCGGACTGGCGAGGGCGGTAAGTTTCTGCCCGATGACGAAGTTGTCGTGAATCTGGTTGTTGGGTTGGGAGAATCGTTTTTCCTCGTTTTCCTCCCGCACGTACGCCTTGACGGCACGAATGCCAGTGACGTTCTCCTCGACGACGCGGTTCAGCTTGTCGTATGAGGTGAATGCACGAGTAAAGGCGGGATAGACGCGACGCATGATCAGAAACATGCCGATGACGATCACCGGGATTGCGACGGCAAAGACGAGAAGCAACCGTCCTCCGTTGCGCGCCACCATCAGAAGCGCGAAAACGAACATGATCGGTGCGCGGAAACAAATTCTGATTGTCATCTGAAATGCGTTCTGCACGTTCTGGACGTCGGTGGTCATTCGGGTGATCAGGCTGCTGGTTGAAAATCCGTCGATGTTATGGAACGAAAAATCCTGCATTTTGTAGAATAGATCGTGACGGAGGTTCTTTGCAAATCCGCAACTTGCCTTGCTCGCCGTGATGCCGCCCAATACGCCGAAGAGCAAGGACATCATCGCCGCCGCGATCAGTACGATGCTGATGTGGGAGAGGAAATGCATGTTGCTTTGCATCACTCCTTGGTCGATGACCACCGCCATCAAGGCGGGAATGGCCACTTCCATCGCCACTTCCCCGATCATCAGGATCGGGGTGATGATGGCCGGTTTCTTGAATTCACGTACGCTGTTGATCAGTGTCTTGTTCATGCTTGCCCAATGCTCCTGTCATTTTGTCGAGCAGTCCTTTGATAAGCCGATATCCGTCTTCTCCCATCATCCGATAGAGGTTTTCGTCCACTTCGTCAAATACCGCTTCGCATTCGTGGGCGGTCATCTTCCCTTGATCCGTGAGGACGAGGATCTTTCTTCGTTTGTCTCCAGTGTCGCATTCTCTTTTGATCAGTCCGTTACGCTCCATCGTATCCAGCACGCCGCTGATGTTGGAACGACTGCAACCGAAGGTCTGCCCGATATCGTTCTGGCAGATCGGTTCGTTCCGGTGGGTCAAAATACCGAGCGTCTTTGCTTCGACGGCGTTGAGATTGTGTCGGGCAAGGCTCTCATTGACCGTTCGTTTCACGGCGTTGGTGAGGGAGAAGAGTATGAAGCTTACTGGATATCGGTTCATGATTGTTCGTTGCCTAACAATATTGAAAAGATTCCTTGGAGGCAAGGGGGTTTGAGGCATGAAATGTGTTTTTTTGTGAAGTAGGCGACGCTTCCCCTGATGACGGGGAGAAGATATACTTGTTTTCATGCGAAAACTGCTCAAATTCCTTACCGGGCGATTGTTCTGGTCTACGGTGCTGATCGTGGCGCAAGTCGCCCTCATCTCCTATCTGATCTATTCCCGGGCGGGGAGCGATTACGTCGTGGAGCATGTTTTCCTTGGCATCAGTCTGGTGATGACGATGGTCGTCATCTCCAGGGATGAGAATCCGGCGTTCAAGATCGGCTGGATCCTGATTTTCATGTTGTTTCCTCTGTACGGCGGTTTCTATTACATTCTGTTCGGAAACAAGAAGTTTTCGAGCAAGGTTTCGGTGAAGCTGGACAAATTCCTCCGGCGATATAGAAACGGCATGCGCAACGTCCATACCCCGGATACGTCCCCGATGAAGGAATTGGAAGCGCTCGATCCGACTCTTGCCTTGAAAGCTCAGTATATCACACACATCAGCGGGTTTCCCGTTTGCCAATACACCAAAGTGACGTATTACCCGTTGGGAGACGATTGGTATCCGGAAATGATCAAGACCCTTACGGGAGCGAAGCGCTTCATCCTGATGGAATTCTTCATCCTCGATCCGGGGGAGGTGTGGGATACCATCCTGGAAATACTGGTACGCAAACAACAGGAAGGTGTGGATGTCCGCCTGATGTACGACGACCTCGGGACGATCAAGTTCGTGCCGAACCATTATGAACGGATACTCCGTAAGAGGGGGCTGAAGGTGGTCGCCTTCAATCCGTTGCAACCTCATTTGAACAGTAGAATGAATTCCCGCGATCACCGGAAAGTCTTGGTGGTGGACGGGAACGTCGGGTTTACTGGCGGGGTCAACCTCGCCGACGAATACGTCAACCGAAAACTCCTGTACGGACATTGGAAGGATACGGCGGTGCGGCTGGAAGGAGATGCCGTAGGGAACCTGACGCTGATGTTCTTCCAGCTGTGGGGCTTTGCAACGGGGGAGGAACTTGATTTCCTGCCGTTCATGCCCACCGAGCACGAACAGGGCGACGGGTTCGTGCAGCCGTTCGGAGACAATCCGTTGGACGACAAGAACGTGGCGGAAAACTCATATCTTTCTCTCATCGCCGTAGCCAAACGGTATGTGTGGATCACCACGCCGTATCTCGCGCTGGACAACGAAATGCTTACCGTGCTGAGAATTGCGGCGCAAAGCGGTGTCGACGTGCGTATCATTGTTCCCCACATTCCG
>JBAXYP010000069.1:0-7972 GCA_041670725.1 Sphaerochaetaceae bacterium | reverse complement strand
CGGTTGATGGATGTATGGCGGGGCGTGATGACGACAATTTGCGGAGGAACCGAATAATGGCGAGGAGAATCCGCAACTCAACGAAAATCTGCAGGTCTCTCTGGCAACATCCGCTCGACAGCAGAGCGGATCTCGCGAAACGTCTTGGCATCGACAAATCGACCATCACATCCGAAACAACGGATTTGATCAAGCGAAACGTGATCTGCGAATTGCCAAAATCAAGAGCGATGCAAAATTCGGGGACGACGGGTCGAAGGCCCATTCCCCTTTCGTTGAACAAGGATTACGGTACCGTGCTCGGCATTTCCATCCAAGCGGGTTCTTATGCGCTCTCAGCGGTGAATCTCGCGGGCGAAGCGGTGTTTTCCCAAGAAGTGAATGAGTCGATCACGAAGGATAACATAACGGACGAAATCATCCGTATCCAACGGGATTTTATTCGTGAACACGGACAAACAGTCCCCCGTTGCTTGGGTATCGGCATCGGCGTCGGCGGCTTGATCAACTGGGAGAACAACACCATCAGGTATTCCGTACCACTGGACGTAAGAGAAGAATTTTCCTTCATCGATGAAATCCATCGCAAGACCTCTTTGCCTGTATCGCTGGAGAACAACGCAAATTGCTGTGCATGGGCGAAACTTGCCTTCCCCAAAAATCCCCCACCCCGGAATTTCCTGTTCCTACTGGTGGAATTCAAACAGGCGCTCGTCCCCCACAAACAATATGGAGGGGTCGGAATCGGTCTCGGCATCGTCATCAACGGTAAAATCCATTACGGGGTGCATTCTTTTGCAGGAGAGTTCCGCAGTGTGTTTTGTTCGGAACGGAATGAGAACCAAACGTCGCTCAACAAAGCGGAGACGGACAGAATCCTCACAGATCAGGGCGTAATGACACGCTTCATCAACGAGCTTGCCGCCAATATCGCCATGTTCTCGAATACCCTGGACATCGGGAAAATCTTCATAAGCAGCGATCTCGAAACCCCCGGCCGCCAATTATGCGACGTAACGAGGAAGGCGCTTTCCGACAATTGGATTTTCCCCGTCGAGAAAGAAGTCCCCGTGGACTACTCTTCGTACGGCGCGAACATGATCGCCTATGGGGCCGCGGGAAAACTTTTCCAGGTTTTGCTCGACTCAGGGAGAATCCCGTAACCTTTTGTTGTGTTTGTGATGCAACGTATGTTGCTGTACATACTTTTTGGGAAAAGGAGAAATACATGTCAACGACAAGAAGAAACTTGGGTATCGTTCTGGTCCTGTTGCTTGCCTCCTGTATGCTTTTCGCCGCCGGTACGAAGGAACAAATCCCGACCGCGACGGAAGGAACGGAGACGACGACGCTGAGTATTCTGGACTATAGCGACGCTACCGCGCCCGGATATGAGGAATCCGAGGCGGTCTGGCAGAAGTTCATGGATGAGAATCCCGGAATCGTTTTGAAAAAGGAAGACCTCACCAACGAGGCGTTCCATCAGAAATTGGCTGCCTACGTCGCAGCGGGGACAATTCCCGATGTAATGTACATGTATCCGTCGGGTCGTTCGGCGGTACTGCATCAAAAGCATCTGGTCAAGGATCTTGTCCCATTGTTGGGCAGCGATTTTCTCTCACATTTCCTGCCGGCCGCGCTCAATACGGATGACCAAAGCGGACATTATCTCGCTATGCTCCCCCAGTCAATCTGTTATTCCAGCGTCATGTACATCAATACGAAACTGCTGAAGGACAACGGGCTTTCTCTTCCGAAAACCTACGAAGACCTGAAGGCGATGGTTCCCAAGCTTAAGGCGAAAGGCATCCAGACCGTTTTGATGGCGAACAAGGATGACTGGGTAATGCAGTCGTGCCTGTTCTCCACCGTTGCCGGAAGATTTGTGAACAAGCAGTGGATTGATGACGCGAAAGCGGGGAAAGTGAAGTTCACGGATCCAGAATTTGTTGATGCGCTTCGGTTCATCGACACATTGTACAAGGACGGGGTCCTGTCCCGCAATACCATCCAGCTCTCCTATGGAGAGGTACCCGGACTGTTTGCTTCAGGCAAGGCGGCGTTCCTCATCGATGGAGACTGGAGGCAGAGTGCGTTCCTTACCGATAAGTCGTCCGGACAGGCGCTGATCAGCCCTGAAGACCAGAAGAACAACATCGCGCTGATGGCGTTCCCTGCGATTCCCGGCGAAAAGTATCCTGGGGTGGTTTCCTCGACGCTCGGTTGCGGATACGGCATTTCTTCGGCAATTCCCGCAGGTTCCGCAAAAGAACAGGCTGCGACGAAACTGTTGAAGTACCTGTACTCGCAGGACGTGCAGAAACAGTTCCTTGAATTGGGGAGATACATCACTTCCCGCACCGACGTGACCAGCGACAAACTGGAGCCGTTGACGACGAAGATGATGGAATACTACTCTACCATTAAAGGAACCTGTTATGTACTTGATTCCGCACTTGATCCCAGCATCTACACGGTGCTGAACAAAGTGCTACAGGAAATCGGTCTTGGGACGAAGACCCCGGAAGCGGCTGCGGCGGAAGTCCAAACCGCCATGGACGCATGGATCGCTTCCAATACCCAGAAATAACTGACAATACGTTCAGGTCCCCCGTCGGGGCCTGAACATTTTGAGAGGAGGTCTTCATGGATTCATCAACAAATAAGGTAAAAAAAAAGCCTATTGCTGGATGGTGATCCCATCGTTTGTGATTTACTTGTTCGTCATGGCGTTCCCCATCATTCTGTCACTGGTGTTGTCGCTGAGTAATTTCAGCGGTGGAAGGATTTTTGGAAACGCAGGATGGAAGATCACCGGGTTCCAGCACTACGGAAGGCTTTTTTCTGATCCGTATTTCTGGCACGCATTCAAAAACAACATCCTCGTGGTGTTGATCTCGGTCTTCGGGCAACTGCCCCTCGGACTTTTTCTTGCATATCTCATCTACCGTAAGATTGTGAAATTCGGCGGTTTCTGGCAGGGTATTCTGTATGTGCCCTCCGTCATCTCCGTCATCGTAATCGGCATCATGTGGAATCTGATCTTCTCTCCGTACGGACCCCTTTCCGAACTGATGAACCGATGGTACGCCTTCTCTTTCTCGAACAATCTCTCGAGGGTCCTTGCGGGGTCGTTCGGCGCCGACGGAAACCTTGTGGTGACGGACCAACTCGTCAAAAGCATTATCGCCATCAATCCCCAGACCGCCGCGGCGGCATTTTCCGCACCCGTTCCTGGTTTGTCAGAAATGCTTCGCGGGATATCGACGGAAGGAATCCAGACGATCGTCTCCGATCTTACCAATTTACTCGCTCCCGTATGGACTTCTGATTTTTTGAACAAGGAAGGAACGGCGATGGTTCCCATCCTGTTCGTCACGCTCTGGTGTTGGACCGGTACATATCTTATTCTTTTCCTCGCAAACATGCAGAAGATCAACGCACAGACGATCGAATCCGCCCAGATCGACGGAGCAAAGGAAAAGAGCATCCTCGCGCACATCATTCTTCCCGAGCTCTCGGGATCCATCATGAACGCGGCGGTGCTGTGTATTTCAGGATCGCTGAATTCCTTCGCGATGATCTACGCAATGACGGGAGGAGGACCGGCGAGAATCACTCAGGTCCTTTCCATATATATGTACGAGAAAGCATTCATGGGCACGCCGGATTATCCGCTTGCGAACGCCATCTCGATCATGATGGTGTTGTTCAGCGTCGTGTTGATCATCTTAACGCGTTCCATTCAAAAACATTTCGGAGGCACACATGAAGACTGATTGCCGCAGGGAACGAGGAGTAGGAGCGTTCCTTTGGAAGTTTTTCGCATATGTGATTATGATTCTTTTCGCATTGCTCGCCATCGTACCGTTGATCTGGCTTATCATCAACTCCTTCAAGACCACGGTTGAATTCCGTTCGAACATGATCGGCCTGCCCCACACGTTCTATCCCCAAAATTATCCGGGCGCATGGAAAGTCGGGAATTTCGGAGTGCTGTTCTGGAACTCCGTCTTGTATACGACGGTGTCCGTCTCAGTGGCGGCGTTCCTTTCCCTCCTGACGGGATTCGCGTTCGCAAAACTGACGCGTCATTCCACGAAGACGATGTATTCCATCTTCTCCTTGGGAATTTTGCTGACTACGCAGACCTTGATGGTCCCGTTGTTCCTGCAGGTCTCCCAACTCGACGCTTTGCTTGGAGGGTTTTTCGGAAAACTCGGTTGGTGCAATCCGAACTCGTTTCATCTGTTCTACAACACCAGATTCGGCGTCATTCTCGTTTACATCGGTTCGCTTCTGCCCCTCGGTGTGTATCTTTGCACCGATTATGTGCGAAGTGTCCCGAATTCCTTGGTGGAGGCGGCATTGATCGACGGCGCGGGATACTTCAGGATATTCCTGTCCGTCATCATACCGATGTGCACTCCCATTCTGACGACCATCGGGCTCCTCAACATCCCGACGATCTGGAACGAGTTCGCGCTCATCAACATCATGGTTTCGAGCATGAAGTACCAGTCATTGCCCTTAGGCATCTATAAATTCTCGGGGACGCTCTCCTCGGACTACGGGAAAGAATTCGCGGCGCTGGTGGTCGGACTCATGCCGATGCTGATCTTCTACCTTGTTTTCAGGAAACAGATCACGACCAGTGTGGGCGGCGGAGCAATAAAAGGATGAATTCAGGTACGGACGGCGTACCGCACCACCATGTGGACGATCGCCGTCTGTCCTGAGGCATTCTCTATGGTATGATTGACGTCGCATCGGTACATGATGAATTCCCCCTTCTTCAGTTCTGCAGAATCCCTGTCGGTATATACCTTCACCGTTCCTTTGATGATGGTAAGGAATTCCGTAGTGCCTTCGTAATGGGGTTCGCTGGAAAGCTTGCTATGGGGTTCGAACGTACAGTAATACATTTCCAGGTCCTCTACCATGCTCATCGGAGAGAGGATATGGATGGTGACTCCATTTTCCGTGGTCTCTATGGTATTGTTTTCGTTACCCGCAGGATTGACCGAAAACAGTTTCTGTTCTTCCGCAGACTCTTCCAGCACGTCATTCAGGCTGACGTTCAGTCCTCTGGCAATCTTCCATACCGTCGCGACCGTCGGATTCGCCTTTTCGCTCTCGATCTGGGACAGCATCCCTTTGGAAATCCCCGACCGTTCCGAAAGCGCGTTCAGCGTCAGTTTTTTCCGAGACCTGATTTTCAGAATATTCTGCCCTACTTTCGGCGGATTATCCATTGCTTGTCCCCCTACAAAATGTTTGACATATTAAACTTTGTTCAATATACTAAACATATATTGTAATGGAGTGAAATCCACCTGTCAATTGGAGTGTCACCATGAAGAATATTTTGATCGTCGGAGCGCTCGGACAACTTGGGTCCGAGATCGCATGGGAAGCAAGGAAACGATACGGGAACGACCATGTCGTGCTCACGGACATCAGGGATGACGTGAACCGCGATCTCATCGCAAGCGGACCGTTCGAACGACTGGACAGCAGGGACGGAGAAGCGCTTGCGAAGATCGTCCGCAGCTATCATATCGATACCATTTTTCACTTGGCGGCGCTTTTGTCCGCCAACGGGGAACAACATCCCCAAAAGGCATGGGACGTGAACATCAACGGACTGCTGGCGACGCTCGAGGTGGCGAGAGAAGAAGGAACGGGTGTGTTCGTCCCTTCTTCCATCGGAGCTTTCGGACCCACCACGCCAAAGATGAATACGCCACAGGATACCGTTCAGAGACCGGCTTCGATGTACGGCGTGACGAAAGTGACCGGCGAACTTCTGTGCGATTACTACCACGCGAAATACGGCGTGGACACCCGAGGAGTGCGTTTTCCCGGAATTATCAGCAACCTGACGCCTCCGGGAGGCGGAACTACCGATTACGCGGTGGAAATCTATTATGCTGCGGTTGACCGAGGGCGTTACGCCTGTTTTCTCAAAGGCGATACATATCTGGACATGATGTACAGTCCTGACGCGGTTCGAGCCGTCTTCCAGCTTATGGAGACTTCTCCACAACGGCTCAAGCACAGGAATGCGTTCAACATCACTTCGATGAGCCTGTGCCCGGAAGACATCGCAAGCAGCATCAGAAAAAGAATGCACGACTTTGTGATCGAATACGATGTCGATCCTGTGCGCCAGGCCATCGCCGACAGCTGGCCGGATCGTCTTGACGATCATGCGGCGCGGGAAGAATGGGACTGGAAACCGGCATATGGTCTTGATGCCATGACGGACGATATGCTTGAAACAATCGAGAGGAGGGAAAAACGACATGCTTGACGAAAAAACGGCACGGGAAATCGACCAATTTCTGAAAACTCAGAAAGACGAAGGAACATTCAAAAACGAACGGGTCATTGAAAGCCCGCAGAAGGCTTCCATTCAGGTGGGAGGAAAACAGGTACTGAACTTTTGCTCGAACAACTACCTCGGACTCTCCGATGACGAGCGCGTAATCCAAGCGGCGAAGGATGCGATGGACAGATGGGGGTTCGGCCTTTCTTCCGTTCGTTTCATTTGCGGTACGCAACGGATCCACAAGGAACTCGAGGACGCGCTTTCCTCCTTTCTTCATAAAGAAGATACGATCCTGTTTTCCAGTTGCTTTGATGCGAACGGCGCCCTGTTTCAGCCGTTGGTGGGACAGGACGACGCGATCATCAGCGACGAGCTGAACCATGCGTCCATCATCGACGGGACGCGACTGAGCAAGGCGGAGCGTTTGCGTTACAGGCATGCCGACATGGACGATCTGAAGCGCTGTCTTGAACAGGCGAAGGAAAAGCGAAGACGCATCATCTGTACGGACGGGGTATTTTCCATGGACGGCGATGTGGCCAGATTGGATAAAATCTGCGATCTTGCCGACACCTATGACAGCATGGTGATGGTCGACGACTCCCATGCGACCGGATATCTCGGGGATACGGGAAGGGGATCAGGCGAATACTGGCATGTCGAGGACAGGATAGATTTGCTCACCACTACATTCGGCAAAGGACTCGGCGGCGCCAGCGGCGGGTGCATCAGCGGAAAAAAGCGACTGATCGACCTGTACCGTCAAAGTGCGCGTCCCTATCTTTTCTCCAACTCGCTCGCACCCGCCATCTGCGGCGCGACGCTTCAGGTACTGAAGATGCTTTCGGATGAAAATCCCTATGCGAAACGGACAAAGGAAAACGCGGCCTATTTCAGAAAGAAAATGCAGGAAGCCGGATTCGACCTGATCAAGGGGGATACCGCCATCATCGCCGTGATGATCTACGACGAGGCGAAGGCCGTGGAGATCGCGAACGAACTTCTTGCGCAAGGAATCTACGTCATCGGATTCACCTATCCTGTCGTCCCCAAAGGCAAGGCAAGGATACGCGTACAATTATCCGCAGCGCATACGAAAGAGGACATCGACCGGGCGGTGAACGCTTTCGTCAAGATAGGGAAAACATCGGGCATCATCCGGTAAGGAAGAAACGGCGGGGATTTCCCCGCCGTTTTGCATTTCCTCTATGAATTGGATATACTTTCTTTCATGCAATCGCAACCAACGAAAAAATACATCCTTTCCGATATGCCGCAACGCGGGCTTGTCCGCGTGATCGATCTCCAAAACGACAAGACATTGCTCGTAGCGAGCGAAGACATCGAAAAGGACATCATTGACATCCGTTTCAAACTCGATCTGGAGATGTATCCCTGCGAGGAATTGCAGAAGGCGTATACGGCAACCGGTCTGGAACTGTTCTCGATCGAACCCTATCTCATCGCAACATCAGCGGAAGATCTTGCGTCGCTTCTGAAAGCCGAAACGGAAAAACTTTCCCGAAAAGGCGTCAGACTGTATCGTTCTTGATCAGTTGCCGAATACCTTCGACCGCCAGTTTGATGGCGTCTTCCGTATCAAACAACTTAGGATTATCCATGCCGAGTTTCTCTCGT
>JBAXYP010000068.1:0-8055 GCA_041670725.1 Sphaerochaetaceae bacterium | reverse complement strand
GACGACTTTCGCCAAATGCTGCCAAGAGTCGGGGATCACAAAAATCCTCGTCTCCGGGATACGCAAAGTCTCCATGATTTCCCGTTTGGAAAATTCGGAGACCGTCAATACGCATCGTGCGTGGGAAGCGATTCTACGAAACATCACCTCGTACCACACCCTGAATTTTCCATTGAAATACCGGGGAAATCGTTTCACCTTGACATCGTGAATACATACAACCCCCGGATTTCTCAATGGAGCGGCATTGCAAAGATTGACGGGAATTGCATGCTGTTTCCGGCAATATGCTGGGAAATCGCATTGTTCCCATCTAACCCCCTGATGGGTTCCGATGACAACAACGGGAATCGCACGGAGGGAGAGCGTGTTTTTTGTTGATAACGGGACTCCCAACTTAATGCGATCGGACGATTCAATCAGTCCGTCAAGCGCGGATACGAGTTCATATGCGAACCGCTGGACACCCGTCATCCGTTGCGTCAAGAATTTCCCATTGATGATGTACGTTTCCACGTTTTTCCCCGATTTCGATCAGTATACACTACATGTTTGAATGCCCACAAGCTTTTGCGGCGGAGGTTCTTTTTCTTCCACGATGTGCTACAATCATCACACCGAGAGGAAGGAGTCCGTCACGTGAAACTCGCAGCATTGGTATTGGCGGGGGGAAAAGGCGAGCGGTTATGGCCGTTGAGCCAACCGGAAAAGCCGAAGCAATTTCTCGCTTTGACGCAGAGCAAACGTTCTCTTCTGCAACTGACCATCCAAAGAATCGAAGGTTTGGTTCCCATCGAGGACATCTTCATCATTACGGGAACATCGTTCAAGGATCTGGTGAAAGAACAGATCCCGGACATGAAGGACGATCATCTCATCATCGAGCCGTGCGGACGAAATACGGCTCCTGCGATCACGCTTTCCCTCCTTTCCATCCAACGGTTTTACGGGACCGGCGAAATCACGGTGATGGTGTTCCCCTCCGATCATCTCATCGAACCGCAGGATGCATTCGTGACGACGCTGCAAAGTGCGGTATCCTGTGCCAAAGAGGGTCATATCGTCGCCATAGGCATTACCCCAACGTATCCCGAGACCGGTTTCGGATACCTTAAGGCGAACTCCACCGGGTATGTCGCATGTCCGGTCGATCGTTTTGTGGAAAAACCGGACAAAGAAACGGCGGAGCGATATCTTGCCGACGGCACGTATTTCTGGAATGCGGGAATCTTCGTCTTCACGCTTTCCGTAATGGAACGGGAACTGAAGACGTTCGTTCCCGACATCTACCATATGGTCGGCACCATGGTGGACGAGGGGACGATCAACGAAACGACGTACGGACGGGTGCCTTCCATTTCCATTGACTACGCCGTCATGGAAAAAAGCGACGCGGTGGAAATGGTGCCGGCTCGTTTCTCGTGGGATGACGTCGGTTCTTTTCTTGCACTGACCAGACATTTTCAACAGGACGAATCGCAAAACACGGTCATCGGAGAGAAAAAGCAAGTGATGTTGTCTCTGTCTCACAACAACATCATTGATGTGCAGAACTCCCCCACGAAACAAGTTATTCTCATCGGCATCGACGAATGCACCATCATCGAAAGCGACGGAACGTTGCTTGTATGCGCGAACTCGCACGTCCCTGAAATCCAAAAGCTCCTCAAACAACGAAAGGAGGACTTAAAATGAAGGTTGCGATCGTCCATGACTGGCTGGTCCAGTACGGCGGAGCCGAACGTGTCGTCGAAGACATCCTGTCGATCTATCCCGACGCAACAATCTTCACGCTGGTGTACGACAAGAAACGCATGCCCCAAAGATTCCAAAAATATCATATCGTGACGACTCCCATGCAAAAGTGGCCGTTCGCCACCAAACTATACAAGAACTTCCTTACGTTCATGCCGAAAGAATTCGAATCCCTCGATCTTTCCGGTTTTGATCTCGTCATCAGTTCCTGTTCCAGTTGCAGCAAGGGAGTCATCACCCCGGTGCAGGCACCGCATATCTGCTACTGCCATACGCCGACCCGATACATCTGGGATATGTATTACGAATACCGTTCCCACGCAGGATGGTTGAAACGGAAACTGATGCCTGGCATGGTACATCGGATGCGACTCTGGGACAAAGAGGCCGCCGACCGTGTTGACTTCTTTGTCAGCAATTCCAATTTCATCGGGCAACGCATCAGAAAATTCTACCATAGGGACGCAGTGACGATTTATCCCGGAGCAAAGCTCAATCCCAAGCCAGCCATTGAAATACCGGACGATTATTACCTGGTAGTTTCCCGCTTCGTCTATTACAAGCGCATCGATCTCGCCATCCGGGCTTGCGTCAATCTGAAAAAACGCCTTGTTATCATCGGAAGCGGAGACGAGGCGAAGACACTCAGAAAGCTGGCAGGCCCCATGGTCACCTTCAAAGGCAACCTCAGCGACGAAGAAGTACAGGAAACGTTTCTTCATGCGAAAGCGTTCCTGTTCCCGGGAGAAGAGGATTTCGGGCTCACCCCGGTTGAAGCGCAATCGGCCGGAGTACCGGTTCTTGCCTTCGGAAAAGGCGGAGCTCTGGAAACCGTCAAAGATGGGAAGACCGGACTGTTCTTCTATGAACAAACTACGGAAAGCCTTGTAGAATGCATCAACCGCTTTGAAAACGAAGGAGTTTCGTTCTCCAGAAACGAAATCCAGCAATACAGCAAGGCATTCTCCCAAGAAGCATTCAGGGAAACATTCAAGGCATATGTCGACCAGTGTCTGAAACAGTGGAACAAATGATTACTTTGCCACCTCAAGTCTTCTCTGGAACCAACCCGAAACAGCGTTGATTCGTTTTTCGAACGCACCAGGAAGCGAAACGCTCCAAAACAGAATCTTCACTTCCGGCGCCCGGTTTTTCACCTCAGCCAGTGAGAACAGCAGAATCCCCTCATCCGTCTGATATGTCGCCAGGCAAAGGGAAAGCGTCTCCTTCTTCAAGCCGGTAATACCCCTGAATTTGATCGGCGTCATGTTGGTGATATCCAGAAAAATCTCTTTATCGCTGGTCGTGAAAGTATGCTTGTAAATATTCCCGTCAAACGAAGTGTCAAATTGATAGGCATACGCGACGAGGGACTGAGGAAGCACATCCACCACGGGATCGGGGATTTTCGATGTCGTATCTTCCGGATCGCTTAGATAATAGGATTCCTTGAACAGCGGATACGGCTTGTTCCCACGGCGACTGGAAATGTAGGTAATCCCTTCCTGCGTGGAAATCTGGCGCATGGTATTGAAAAGATCCAATTGTCGTTTGGCCTGTGACGCATCTTTCCATCCGTCAGGATAAGGAAGCAACGAAACATATGCCATTGCGAAATTCTTCTCATCGCTGATACGCTTTGTGCTTTCTATCCGTTCCAAAAAGGCTCCGTCAACTGGAGCAAGCGTGGTAATATCGTTTCCCCCCAGCGTATCGCCCTTGACGCTCTCCCCTCGTTCCAATGCCTGATACTCAGCCTCATTCAGATAAGGCAACACGACCTTGTACGATTCCAATGCGGAAAGACACACCATCGACATGAGAAGCATACACATCATGCCAAGATATCGTTTCATTGTTTCCTCGCCTTAATATGCATTCTTATTGATGAATCCCTTAAAGAATGTCATGAACACAATCTTCAAGTCAAACCATAACGACCAGTTCCTGATATAGAACAAATCAAATTCAACACGCTTTTCCAACGACGTGTTTCCCCTTAGTCCGTTGACCTGAGCCCATCCGGTGATACCGGCCTTCACACGGTGCCGCATGGCATACCCCGGGATCGTCTTTTTGAATTCTTCTTCCAGTTCAGGCCTTTCAGGGCGAGGTCCCACCAAACTCATTGAACCACCGATGACATTGAAGAACTGGGGAATCTCATCCAGACTGGTCTTTCGCAAAAATCGTCCGATTTTCGTAATGCGGGGGTCATTCTCTTCCGTCCAGTGAGCTTTGCCTTCCGGCACATCCGTCCGCATCGAACGAAACTTATACATATTGAATGTCTTTCCGTCGCGTGTGACTCGTCTTTGCTTGAAGAAAACCGGTCCTTTTGACGTCGCTTTCACCAAAATCGCAAACACCGCAAACAACGGGGAAAGAAGCACGACGCCCAATGAACAGCTGATGACGTCAAGCACACGTTTCACAATCCGCTTGAAAAAAGACATCTCCGCCCCATTGATCCGGAGCACAGGAATGTAATGGAAATCAGAAATGTACGTCCCCGCATACGACTGTGGAATATGGGGCAACAAAATCACCTTCTGAGAAAACAAATCCAAACCTTGTCCGACGATTTCCTTTTCTTTCGCATACTCGGCCAAAGGATAGGAGATTACCACGATATCCGCTTTCACCTGAAGCGCCGCATCTTTGAGAGAGGAGGAGATGATGCGTGGATAGGAAAGCCATCCACCTTCCCCATCGTACTGCCCGACAAAACGAAGCCCGTGTTCGTCATCCGTGGCAACCCGGATATATTCCTCTATCTTCTCACCGTAACCGACGAGCAATACGCGTCGTATCCCTTTCCCTTTCGTATACTCATGTGTAAACGCCGCATTGACGATCGTCCTGTTGACGACAAGCAGAAGAAACAGGAAAACGGCGAACAGGGAAAGCATGACACGACTTACTTTGTCGTCAAAAAAGAAATAAAACACAAGGACCCAGGTGACAAATACCTCGAACGCGGTCTTAAATAATTCCCCCGCTTCCTTTCTCCACGTCATCGTCACGTCCGATTGATACAGTTTGTTATGGCTGAGG
Organism: Sphaerochaetaceae bacterium; assembly: GCA_041670725.1. GTDB lineage: Bacteria > Spirochaetota > Spirochaetia > Sphaerochaetales > Sphaerochaetaceae > RUG023. Next base: position 3,243 of record JBAXYP010000068.1, on the reverse strand, counting down.
AAATACAAAGCGGAGACGAGGACAAACGGGGAAAGCATACAGAAAAACAGAAAACCCGACTTTTGCGCGCCGGGAAGAATATAAAACCTGAGGTAAAACGACAAAAACCAAGAAATAAGAACCGCAACGATATCGCTGAAAAAACGGGGAAGAAACTGCGGTAATCCGAACTTCCGGTCATAGGTGTTTTTCATGCGCATATGTTCTCAGTATGAAAAGGTTCTGAAGCCATGTCAACCAACAAAACCTCTCTTTTAACAACGCATAAGCGCAACAAGCAATCGATCATCATCCGTCTCGTCCCGTATCGCCAACCGTATGTATTGTTTCCCGTCAATACCGGTTTTGCGGGAAAGATCTTTGATAAGGATATCGTCTTTTTCAAGCAACTGAATCGCAAGCCCTCTGGACGTACGATTTCCCTTTACCTCACACATAATGTAGTTGGCCTGACTTGGGATCGGCCTTAGCCACGCGATGTTTGTCAAAAGCGAGTAAAATCTCGCACGCTCTTTTTTGACCGTCGCCAGTGACTCCAGATACCTATCATGATACTTGTTCTCGATCTGCAAGAAAAACTCACCCACCGCATTGATATCCCAGATGGCCACATCTTTTGCCATGCGTGCGATAAGTTCGTGATCCCCGGAAGCCAGTACTCCAAGCCGGATCCCCGGTACGCCATAGCTCTTTGAAATGCTTTTCACCACGACAAGGGATGGATGGGAATCCAGGAAGACGCTGTCCAACAAAGTAAACCAAGGATCGGAGAAATCGATGAATGACTCGTCGACGACCAATCGAACTCCCTTTTCCTCGGCCCAGGAAAGCAACCGTACGATACCATCTCTCCCGATGCAATTTCCCGAAGGATTATCTGGATTGACCAACAATAGGGAAACGATACTCGTATTTTGGTAGAATGCGATCAAATCGTCGGCAGTATAGGAGAAGTCTTCATTTTGGGGGACAAATGGCACTTGCTCCGTAGTTGCATATCGGTTTCCGTATTCGGCAAACGATGGATGTAGAACGCCAATGGGTCCCCTCAGATGTCCCATCAACGATTTGATCAGTTCGCTCGCTCCATTCCCCACAACGATCTGTTCTTTGCGGAGGGAGAAGTTCATGGCTCCCAAGAGCCGGTTGACGTCCTGGCCGGACGGATACGAACGAAGCAAAAGGGGAAAACTTGCCTGCATCTCATCAATAAGTTTTTGAGGCGGAAAATATGGGTTTACCAGATAGCAGAAATCCAACACCCCTGGGTACCTCCAGTATCCTCCGTATCGCATCTCCATCAACGAAAGCTTTTCCTCTCCACTTGAGGCGAACATCGTCTCGGCGATGTCGAGATCCTGAATGTCATCAATTTCATACCATTTGCAATGTTCGAGCCGCAATGCCTTGATGTCCGGTACATCAAGCAATGCAATCACTTTCAAGACTTGCTCGTAATATTGGTTGTCGCCCAAGGCCTTACAGTACGCCTCCAGAAACGGAACGTAGTGGGTTTGTGAGAATCTCTTGGAAAACTTGTAGATGTTGACGGTCTTGCAGTAGGAATCACATTCAGAAAATTGGAAATGCTTCTTGTCAAGAATGTCAAGAATCGTCCCATCCTTGGCCATCTTCACCACAGTGCCGTCCATCCAGCTTTCATATCGCGCGACCAACGCCAGATTCGGATAAGGGTTGTCAAGAAGCTGATGGAGCGCTTTTTCTTCGAAAATCAGATCGGACTCAAGAAGCAACGTATCTTCCTCAAGGAGATATTCTTTTGCAAGATAAAGCGAATAAATATTGTTCGTTTTGTCATATATGGGATTTTCGATATACACGATCGGAGTGCTGACACCTAACGTCTTGATATACTCTTCCAGTCTTCTCCCTTGATATCCGACGACGATCACCACACGGGAAAGGCGTAACGCATCCAATTGGGAAAGCGCCCGTTCGATCAACGTACGCCCGTTGACGCGAACCATACACTTAGTGACATCGCGTGTCAGTTCCTTCAATCGTTTTCCCATCCCCGCGGCCAAAATGATCGCTTGCATCCTTTCCTCCTCTCACCGTTTCGTCTCTTCCTGAATGTATCGCTTCCAATTGGAAGGATCAAAGATATCATCATGCACGGACAACCAATCACCTTTCGAAATGGGCAGATACGGCTGATCCTTGTTGACAAAGGAAACATTCCACATGATGCTCGTCGTAATGACGATCCCGTCTTTCTTCCCGTCCATCGCAATTGGATGCCCTGTATATGGATTGACGGGATCCGCAACGATCCCCTGAAGAGAAAGCGCGGGGACATCGGCATTCGTCATGAATGTATCATCCGTCTTCAACGGTCCGTCAGAACCAAAGTCCTTGACCATCAGCAACGCACGGTACCAGGAAAGTTGGTCGCCGTTGGGAAGTGGGAAATTGTCTTTCATCTTTTCCTCAAGAGCAAATCCGTGGTCGCTCACAATGATGATTTTCGTATTGTCGTACACACCATTTTTCTTGAGGTAATCAAACCATACGCCAAGAAGTCGGAATGCACCAGCGTCAACATGATATAAAGGTTCCCTAGGAAATGGCGTAGAAGCAAGAAGCTTGGGTTTGGGAACTGGAACATAGTCAGGGGCTTGAAGCAAGCGATCCTCGTGCGTCATCTCATTATCCATCATGTTGAGATTTCCCTTCCCGTCGTTGAAATCCGTAATGTACGGAAGCGCAACCATTGTTGAATAATGATTTACAAAAATCTCCCCCAACACATTGAAGTCGAGTTTATGGTTCAATGCATTCAAGTACTCACCTTTATCATACAAAGGCCAACGCAAGAAAACCGGAGATGCTTGGAAAATGGCATACCGAACCATATTGAACGACAAGATTTGTCCATACCCTGTATTTCCACCGGCATACCTTGTTTGCTTCCACCATGTGTTGTACCTCCCATTGATACCTTTCGCAGTGACATGCTCCATTCCTTTGAACGGACCTTCCTCGAAATCCCAGGAATAATCAGGATATGGCGGATTCAGGGTCACCACTTCATATCCATTTGAGGCAAAAACCTTCGGCAAAAGGGTAATAGCCTCGTTTTGTTTTTGGGCAAGCGTTTTCTCTTTGGTTGCCTGTATGGCAAGCGGCGTATAGTCGTATCCTCCATACAATGTTGGTGTTCCATACATCGTATGACCTCCAAATGACAAAGCGTTTGGATAATACGTAAATCCAGACAAT
>JBAXYP010000067.1:0-8152 GCA_041670725.1 Sphaerochaetaceae bacterium | reverse complement strand
TCCTTTCGAGATTCGAATATCGGCGGTTCAAGGCGTACAACGAGTATCTCCTGTACATCGAGATCAATCAGAAGGGAGTCCTCAAACAGGTGGTGGAGAAACTTGAACGCAACGGGAACGAGGTCATAGACATCCAGATGAACGGAAAGGACAAGGAACATGTGACACGGACGTTCCTGACGGTCCGACAGAACGGCGGAAAGAAAGGGTACGGGAGTGTCGAACAGCTGGTGCGCGGCGTGGATGGCGTCCTGTTTGTAGAGACTCTCTCAGACAAGTGACGTTGCGTCATGCCGTCTGATGATGACGGCGACCAAGATGGAAGAAAGCAACGCGGTCAGTCCATTGCTGATGAGCATCATCCATCCGATACCGTGCGTCCCGAGCGTGGTGAAATTCTTGATCGCATAGAGTACCGGGATACGAAACAGAAAAATCCGGCAGAAAGCGATGAGCAGTTCGATTTTTGTCTTCCCCAACCCCAAGATGAAGGAAACGTTCGCGCTGTTCAGCGCCAGTGGAACGACGCTGATTACGTCCAGCGAGAAGATGCTCCAGATCGTTTGTTCGAACAGGAAATCAGAACCGCTTCTGTTGGTTGCGAAAAGATGAATCATCGGTTTGGCAAACAATGGCAGTGTGACGACGCCGAAGACGCTGACGGCCAGCATGATGGCGACGGTGATTCTGTGCGCCGCCTTCGCACGATCCCACAATCCCGCGCCGATATTCTGACTGATAATCGAACCGGCGCTGTCGGAAAAACCGTTCTGGAGATTCGTTACTACGCCGGAGAGATTGTTGGAGATGCCGAGCGCTCCGACGGTGGTCGTGCCGTATGTGGCGACCATACCATTTACCATCGTTTTTCCCAATGCAAATGATGCTTTTTCAATAGCGAGCGGATAGCTGATGGATATCATTGGTACGGAGATGCTTTTCGTGATGTGGAAGTATCGTTTGTTGAAGGAGAAAAGGCTTCCTGGACGGGATAGCGTAATAAGTCCAATGGTGGCCAGCACGGTGTAGGAGCACGCCGTCGCTACGGCGACCATGACGATTTTGCCGTCCATCCGATAGATGAACAGTGCGGAAAGCCCGAGTTTGATGACGATCGTCATCAGGTTGAGGAACATAATGCGTTGGGTGTTTCCCCTCGTTTTTTCAATGGACAGGTACAACGTGGTGATGAAGTTCAGCACGACGACGACCATAATCACTTGAAAGTATTCCGTTCCCGCAGTAATGAAATCATCGGGGGTACCCAGAAGCCGGAGGATTGGTTTGGCAAACGGAATGCAGCACAGAAGAATGAGTCCCAGCAGCAACAGCATGCGCATCAGGTTACCGACGCGGCGTCTTGTCAGTTCCTTGTCTCCCAAACCGTAAGCACGACAGATCAGTACCATGCCGCCTCCGATCAAACCGGCGCCGATGGCGTTGAGAATCTGTTCCAGTTGGCTGATGTATGCTATGGCCGATACGGCGATGGTTCCCACATGGCTGGCCATCAGGGTATCGAGAAGTTGAAAAAAGCCGTTGAACAAGGCAAAAACGGAAAGCGGGAGACCTGTGGTAAAAAGAACGCCCCATAGGTTCCCATGGAGCGCATATTCGCGAAATTCGGCCTCGTTGCGCTTTCTCATCGATGCTTTGCTTTTCTCCAGCGTGGGAAAGAGAATTCACCACGATAGTTGGACGCATTGTAGACGGCATATGTCTGAGGATCGTATACATCGCATTCGTCGTCGGAGAGCGGCTTGTCCTGCGTGTAGACGAACAGTCGTTTGTTGTCCCAGCAGAGAATTTCCGGCCTTATGTCTCCCGTGACGTTTTCGACTTCGCAGCAGAGAGTGGGGTGGCCGTCATCAGGCAACCTGACGACCTGCCTTCCTTCCCCGTCGATAAGCCCGCCCTGTTTGACATCCGCATTGAGGAGCAACAGGTCCGTACCGGATCCGTCCCAGTTGACCGGTGCGATGATGTTCCCGTTGGAGAGCATTTCCTTGTGCCAGATCTCGTTGCCGTGACAATCGTGCATGTAGATGATTCCGTTGTTACCCCAGTAAGTCGTCGTGGCGATCTGCAGGCCGTGCATTTCCGGATAGTAGTTCCCCACGCTGATGCGCTGGCCGTGACCGTTGATGTCCCTGTGCAGGATTCGCCCCCGTTTGTCAAGGATCATGAATCCTTCCCAACCGCTGACGATGGCGATACGTTCATCCTCGTCTGGATCAAACTTCCCGATGATGATCTCATCAGTATGGTCCTTGTCGATCGGAAGCGACCAAAGAAGATTTCCGTCATGGTCGATCATGTTGTAGCAACTGAAAATCTCGTCTTTCCCGTCATTGTCGAAATCATAACCGTACGGAAAGTGCCCGGTATTGTACTTGGAAAATTTCCACAGAAGATTGAAATCGCTGTCGAACAGCCACAGCCGTGCGTATCTGTCCTTGACCAGGATGTCCGAAGGTCGTTTCTTCCCCGTGACGTTGACGATCCTGATCGCATCGACGTTCAAGCGGTTCATCGCGTACTTCCCGAACTCAAGTCCGGTGACCGTCTCGGGAGTCTGGTCGTTCAATGGGACAGGCATCTCCTTGAGCACGTTCCCCGTATCGCCGTCAAGGATCATAAGCTTGAAGTCCCAACTGCAAATCACCTCATCCTTCCCGTCTCCATTGATGTCATACACCTGAAAGGGGAGGTCGGTGGTGAGGAAGATGGTGTCGTCATCCGGGTTCGGTTCTCCTTTTTGCCAGAGGACTTCACCCGTTTCGAAGCTCACTGCGGTCATGCAACTGATAAACGGGTACCGGTCCTTGAAGACGCGCCGTTGATGCTGGCACATGACAAAGAACAACTCGTCCGTACCGGTGAGATGTCCGAAACGGATTTGCCGACCTGCGCCGAAGTCCTTCAGGTCGTAGGTTTTCCACAAAACGGGTTTCGGTAGTTTCTCCATCTTTTCTTTCGTCACGGCGGCATATGCGGATCGACGTGATTCAAGTTCCTTCATATCCTGTTCGTCCATCGTCACCGTAACGTTTCGGTATTGTGTCGGCATGCATGCGCACAGAGCGATACATCCCTGTTTCCACCGTTCGTCGTGGACTGTAAGGAGCACCTCACCGTTCAGGGAACAAGTGAATTCATCGCCGTAGACGTGAACGGAAAGTGTCTGAAACTCGTCGGACGACCACACCGCAGGGGCGGAGGATAGGATGACTCGCTCTAACTTGTCCACACGATGAACTTCAACTTCGGACCCTTTGAGGAAAAAACCGTAATGCATCATGCTCGTTTGGTACCGGAACAACAGTCCGCAGATTTCGTTGTTCGTCAGCGGGCGCAAAGTGACGGTGACGGTGTAATCCTCCCAGTCGGTATTGCCTGACCTGAGTACCGGCACCGCCTGCTTCGGTAATGGCGTGCACATTCGCATCTGCTCCATGCAGTGGCTCCCGTCCATCAGGGGATCGGTCACCAGCCAGCTCGGACCCTTGTAATCCCAGTTCGCGATCGGGTCGAACCATGCACCCTTATACCCCCGCTCCGGATAGAAATGGTATTCTCCCATTGCCGAGTGGTCATGGTCATAAGGGAACGCCCCAAGGGAAAATGAGGAGAAATCCTCCCTGAAAATCTGTTTGTCACTCATTTTCCGCTCCTTACCAACGAACAAGGGAATCGACATCAACGGGAAGGCCCGAAGCGATCGACTTGTTGGCGGCGATGCCGGTGAGAGCCGATTTGATACCATCGCGGAAGTCGGCGGCGCGGTGAAATGGGTCGGGAGACGGGGAGGGAAGGAAGATATCGTCAAGTAGCGCGGGATCCCCGCCTCCATGTCCGCCCGGTCTGTTTTCGATTGGGACGTCATATGGGACCCCGAACATCGGGCATACACGTATTTTATGGAATACCGTCGCGCCTTCGCCGCCTTTTTCGCCTCCCGCGTTGATATACGGTTTTTCCAACGCGGAGTACTCCAGTCTCCCTTTTGAACCGTTGATCGCCACATTGAAACCTTCCCACGGGAGATAGGAGTTCAATGAGTACGACATCTGCACGCCGTTATGATACTTCACCAAAACATTCATCGTATCTTCGATCGAGATGTCGTCACGGAATACGCTCCGGTCCCGGATGTACCCGCTGTCCGCCTCAGCATCCAGATACAACCCTTTTAGTTGTGGGTTGTGTTCCATATCGATGGCGAACGGGTCTCCTTTTGCCGCATCGCTTCCATAGCAGCGGTAGTAGAACTTGGTGACCCCACGTCTTTCCGCAGCGGCTCTGCCGTAGAAATTCAAGGCGCCAAAGGCGAAAACGGTCTTCGGATACGTATCCAGCCAGAAATTCACAAGGTCGAAATGGTGGGTCGCCTTATGGACGAGCAATCCCCCGCTGTTTGCCTTGCAACTGTGCCAACGACGGTAATAATCCGCCCCGTGGGTGGTGTTCAGGTTCCATTCGAAATGGACGGAGAAGGGCTGGCCGATTGCGTCGTCCATGATCAGCTTGCGCACCATCGTGTGATGTGGCGCGTAACGGTAGTTGAATGTGACGCGGATATGCCTACCCGTACGCTTCTGCGCATCGATGATCCGTTGCGCTTTTTGCTCGTCGATGGTGATGGGTTTTTCGGTGATGACATCGCATCCCCTTTCCATTGCACGTACGATGTAGTCGTCGTGAGTCCTGTCGATAGTTGTGACGATGATCACGTTTGGTTTTTGTTCGTCGATCATCCGCTCGAATTCATTCGCTTTGTAGGTGGGGACCGCATGGTACCCCAGTTCCTGAAGCTTCCCGTTGGAATAATTCATTCTTGTTTGACTCTGATCGCAGAAACCGACAAGTTCGCACGAATCTTTGTACGTGGTTGCAATCGCCTCGTAGTACATGCGAGCCCTTCCGCCGGTCCCGACTTCGGCATAACGTACGTTCGCCATTCTCGACCTCCAAATAATCGCTAATCATTATAGGACTTTGGAGACGATCACGGTTGCCAGAATTTCGCAAAGTGCTTGCTTTTTTCCGTATTTTCAATAATCGATTCTGATGGCGCTGCGAACTCTCTCGCAATAAATCGACGGAGCGATTTTGGCATATCGGTGAAAGAATTTGGAAAAATACTGGATGCTGTCAAACCCAAGGTTCCATGCGATTTCCGAGAGGGGGAGTTCGGTATGTTGCATCAGGCGCTTCGCTTGTTCAAATCGAAGTTTGTTGACGTACTTGATTGCTGACATTCCGCATTCTTTCTTTATGGTGCGGTACAAGTAGTCCTGATTATACCCGCTCCCTTTCGCGAGTTCGGCCATGGAGAAATTCTTGTTCATATGCCGATAGATATAGTCATTCGCCGCTTGGATGGCGGGGGAAATTTCTCCCGTATTCGGAATACGTTGTATGGGATTTTCCGTCTCGTGTATGATGTTTCCCGATGAGAGCCGTGCGAGAATAACCAAACTCTGTTCAAGTAGAGCTTCGCTCATCGTCTTGTATTCAAACGACTTGCGTGAACCCTCCGCTACGATTTGTGAGAAAACGTCAAATAGCTGGCTGTCTTTGACATGATTCAGGGAATTGATGTGCGAAAGCATAATTTCCGTCTCCTTGGTGTCGACGGTAAACTTAACTTCGAGCGTTTTCATTCCGTCTCGCCCTACAAAGAATCGGTGATTCGCCCCTCTTGGTATGAATACGACATCCCCTTCCCTGATGGGAAAGCGCAGATCGTTGACCATTGTGGTCGCAAAACCGCCGTATACGAGCTGGATTTGATAATCCAGACTGTGGTTGTGTAATGCGACCCCACCTCCCTGACGGTAATGGAACCGTGCGGAAAACGTTATGTTGCAGTGCATCTGATACTCGCCTCATGGGAATGGTATCACAGGAACTTTTTCTTGTGCAACTTGTCTTTTTCAGATTCGAATATCCGTAGAAAAAACATACGGAAAAATACAATTCTTTTCTGAACTTAAGACAACCGCGATTTGAGGAATTCTCATATACTGGTTACGATCAAGACCTGGTAAAAGGAGGAGGAGTTTTGATGAACCAATACATGAAGAAGACCATGCTTGCGGTGCTGGTGGCGGTTGTGGCTCTCTGCGCCGTTTCCGCGCAGGGGGACAAAGAGAAAGGCGTGGCGCAGGATGAACCGATCGTCTTGTGTTCGGCGGACAACACCTATGGAATCAGTACGGATCCAGAGTTGCAGGACAGCATCACCGAAATGATCAAGCGGAAAACGGGTGTGACGGTTTCCCCGATCGTTCCGCCGCTTGCCAGCTACAAGGACAAACTTGCGACGTTGATCAACAGCGGAGATATCCCTGATGTGTTTGGTATCAGTCAGGCGATGGTGCAGATCCCTCAATTGGTCGCACGTGGACAAGTATACGACATGACGGACTTTATCAAGAATTCCGCAGTTTTGAACGAGAAGGTTGATGCCTCTTTGTTCAAGACGCCAGATACCGACGGCCGGTATTATTTTGTTCCGTACAACTACCCGAAGGCAAAAGGGATTTTCCTTCGCAAAGATGTGATGGAGAAGTACGGCATTACATTGTCCGCGATGCCGACCACAGAGGAATTCCGTACGGAAATGAAAAAACTGGCCGGTAGCGGTATAACGCCGTTCACCTTCCCCAAATGGGTGGACAATTTCCAATTCTTCTATAATTCCTTCGGTGCTTGGGGCGGTGTGTACAAGAAAGACGGAAAATTCGTCGACGGATTCCAAACTCCGGAGATGAAGGAAGCTCTGGCCTATCTGCATCAACTGTATCTGGATGGAATCCTGAACAAGGAGTTCATCACTACGGAAAACAACCAAATGCGGGAGAAGACATATACGGGGCAGAGTGCGTCCGACATCGATTATTTGACGAACTATATCAATTACGTACAACAGACTGCGGCGACAGGAAATTCCACTGACATGCAGATCGTCTATGGACTGAGAGGTCCGAAAGGTGATGGAGGATCCTTGAACGAGGCAACCCAAGTGGCATTCATGATGTCGGCAAAGACAAAACAACCTGAGAAAGCATTCAAGGTCATTGAGACGATCGTCACTGATCCCGAACTGTACGCCGCGTTCTTTGGTGTTGGCGTGGAAGGAAAACACTATACACTGGATGCCGACGGCCATATCCAGGCGACGGACAAGGCGAGAAACTCAGGATACAAGTACACACTGAACTATCTTTCGGATTCCTTCAATACGTACGACTTGGACAACATGGGATTCAAGATCAATGAAGATTTGAAGAGGGGGATTCGTGATCAAAAGGCGATCATTTCCGCTTCGAGCAAGTATCTTGGCCCCAACCATTCTGCGGACGTACCCGTCGGGATTTCCGATGAATATGATCGAGTGTCTCCGTCCATCAAGTCGACGCGCGAATCGATCGCAACGAAAATCATCGTCGGAACCGTGACCGTCGATCAGGGGATGGAAGAGTACGCCAACTTCTGGAAGAGCATCGGTGGTCCGAAGATTCTCGACCAACTGAATAACGCGAAATGAACGAAGGAAAAGAAAACCGGTCTGCATGTGTGCAGACCGGTTTTCCTGAACGATCGGGGAAGCCGATTGTTCAGGAAAGCCAACGGGGGAGGAGTGTGCCGTTATGAAACAGAAACCCAAGGTGTTAAGCCTTCGCAAGCGCATCAGCCAACAGAAGATGCTGTTGTTGATGGTGTTGCCCGGTTTTATCTGGTACGTTGTATTCAAGTACCTTCCGATGTTGGGTCTGTCGTTGGCGTTCACCGACTATGGATTCCGCGCGAAAGTTTCGTTCATCGGATTGAAGAATTTTCATCGTCTGCTGACTTCAACGATATTTTGGAATGCATTCAGGAATACGTTGGTCATCAGTTTGATGAACATCGTCTTCTATTTTCCCTGTCCGATCATTGTGGCGCTTCTGATCAATGAGTTGAAAAACTTCAAAGTGCAAAAAGCAATACAATTCGTCATTTATGTTCCGTATTTCTTCTCATGGGTTGTTGTGGGATCGATTTTTGTTAATCTATTATCTCCGGAATCCGGTCCCATCAACGCCATCATAAAGGCGCTTGGGCATGAACCGATCTATTTCATGGCTTCGGTGACATACTTTCG
>JBAXYP010000066.1:0-8177 GCA_041670725.1 Sphaerochaetaceae bacterium | reverse complement strand
TCTCTCTACCGATCCCGTTTTCGTCCTCGAATTGACTCGGGGTGCGCCTCCTCGGCGCGCCCGCCCTTCCTGTTCTCTCTTCCCTCTTCCCCTCTCGCTCCACTCTCAAAAAACCACGGCATCTTTCCGCCGTACAACGCGCTTCTTTCAAAGCGCTTCGCAATAGTACTCCAACCTTGGGACTTCGTCAATACAATTCTGAAAGATTTTCCTCTCCGACAAACGCCAAATACATCAATTACTTCCCTCTCCAAAAGTTATCAGGAACAATCTTTTCCCCATTTGAAGGTAAGGAACTCAAGATCGCTTGCCAACCGGGAAATTGCGTTTTCAAGTCTCACTGCATCCTTCGGTTCGATATCCTTCTGCTGAACCGCATCCTGCAACCGTTTGATCACATTCTCGAACTCCCCATGACGTTGCTCAAGTTCTTTGGCCGCTTCAAGCAATTCTCTGTAATACGGGAGTCGCGTCTCATCCACAACCGCTGCGCTTGGGAAGGACGCTTCGTCAAGCAGATTATAATGCTCCATCGGAGACGGTGCGTAGCTCTTCAATCCAAGATGCGACTGTACATAATAGGCGAACGCTTCTGCCGTTTCTTTCTCTCCGTGATTGACGAACACCATCCGCGGCTTCTTCGAGAATGCGTTCAGCCACGCCACGAGTCCGTCTCTGTCTGCATGTCCGCTGATTCCTTCCAGGCTCCGGACTTCACAGTTTACATCGACTTGTTCTCCGAACAATGTCACGTGACGGGCACCGTCAAGAATGGAACGCCCCAATGTCCCTTGCGCTTGAAATCCGGAGAACACCACGGTGCACTCTTTCCTCCAAAGGTTGTGCTTCAAATGATGCCGGATTCTTCCCGCTTCACACATGCCGCTGGAACTGATGATGACGCACGGTTCCTTCCTGCTGTTCAACATCTTCGAATCGGCGACATCCGTGATGGTCACCAGAGACGGGAACACCAACGGGTTTACGCCTTTGTTGACCAAAGACATTGCCTCGGCATCAAAATACCCCTCGACATTTGCCGCAAATACACCTGTCGCCTTCACGGACAACGGACTATCGACGAACACCGGTATCTGGGGATAATCGGGACACAAATGCTGGAAAATGATCAATCGGAACAAATACAGGATTTCCTGCGTTCGCCCGACGGCGAACGACGGAATGATCACATTGCCACCGCGGTCAAACGTCCGCTTTACGATATCAGCCAGTTCCTTTGCCCTTACGATGTTCGGCACACTGTGGCCGATAGCCCCGGGAGGAAGCTGATGGAGCCTGTCTCCGTAAGTCGATTCAATCATCACATAATCCGCATCGTCAAGATAATGAGGATCCTTGATCAGAGGCTGATCGAAATTTCCGACGTCTCCGCTGAACACCATCTTTCGCTTCTGCCCTTTCTCTTCCATCCATACCTCGACCGAAGCACTGCCTAAAAGATGTCCGGCATCGACGAAGCGGAATTTTATTCCGCCGCCAAGATCCTGAAGCTGTTCGTACTCGCTTTCCCGGAAGAACGTCATCACCTTCTGCGCATCATCCACGGTGTAGATGGGTTCCACTTTCTCCCCACCGCCGCGCATCGCCTTCCTGTCTTTCCATTCAGCTTCCATTTCCTGTATATGACCGCTGTCGGCAAGCATGATCTCACACAAGTCCGCGGTCGCTTTTGTAGCCCATATCGTTCCTTTGAACCCTTCTTTATATAACAAGGGAAGCCATCCGCTGTGGTCAATGTGCGCATGCGTAAGCAATACGGCGTCCACCATAGAGGCTCGAAAAGAAAGATGATCGCCCATCGCTTTCTCGTCGTTCCCTTGGGGCATTCCGCAATCGATCAAAATCCTTTTGTCGTTGCATTCCAGTAATGTGCAACTTCCGGTCACTTGTCTTGCCGCTCCGATAAATGTTATCTGCATGTCAGTTCCTTTTCTTTCAATATACTACACACAGGACATTCCATGAAGGCGAAATTCGGAAAAGAATTCCCTTTCCCCTCCTGTGGCCCCTCGGAAGAAGGACAAAAGATGCATTGCACCCATGGGGTTGCTGAGTTATGATGTGTGAAACAGGGTAGCAAGAGAGGGTGGTTATGGATGCGAACGTCAAAAGAATTGAGGAACTTCGCGTAGAGACCGCAATCAGGGCATTGGAAAAGAATCATATGCGTGCGGAATATCTTCCGGACAGGGACTCGGTCATTATTCGTCTGAAACACATGATCCCCGCAGGTTCGTCCTGCGCTGTCGGAGGTTCCCGATCTTTGTTCGAATGCGGCGTCATCGATTTTCTTCGTAGCGGTTCCTATACCTTCTTTGACCGATACGCACCAAATCTCGATCAGGAAGGCGTAAGAAAAATTTATCTGGAAAGTTTCGGTGCAGACTATTACCTGGCAAGCGCAAACGCAGTGACGGAACACGGGGAACTGTACTGCGTCGACAACACCGGCAACAGGGTCGCGGCGATGTTGTACGGTCCACGAAACGTAATCCTCGTTGTCTCAACGGACAAAATCGTTCAGGATCTGGCGAGTGCCGTCGTTCGCGTCAAGCGTCTCGTAGCTCCCGCGAACGCTGTACGACTGGGAAGGGATACGTTTTGTTCGAAGGCTGGACGGTGCATGCAACCGTCATGCGATCCGCATCACATAATGGCGCTTGCTGCCGGGGCATGTGAAAAAACCGTCTGCAGCGATGCCGTGGTACTTTCAAACCAACGAATTGATGGAAGAATCACCGTCCTCTTCGTAGGACAATCTTTAGGATACTGAGAAGGAGTCAACTATGGTACATGATTTCACCTATTACACACCGACGAAAGTGGTGTTTGGAAAGGATGCGACCGACCAAGTCGGTCTGCTTGTGAAAGAATTCGGAGCGAAAAAAGTGCTTCTCCACTACGGCTCCCATCATGCGAAGAAAAGCGGATTGGTTGACAGGATCGAGAAATTGTTGGACAAGGAAGGAATCGCTTACACGGAATTGGGGGGCGTCGTCCCCAACCCGAGATTGGGAAAGATCAAAGAGGGCATTGAACTGTGCAGAAAAGAACATGTCGACTTTCTGCTTGCCATCGGGGGGGGATCCGTCATCGACAGTTGCAAGGCGATCGGATACGGACTGGCAATGGGGGGGGATCCCTGGGATTTTTACTGCGGAAAGCGCATCCCTACGGCCTGTACTCCGACAGGTGCCGTGTTGACCATCTCTGCGGCAGGATCGGAAATGAGTGATTCAAGCGTGGTGACGAATGAGGAAGGAATGCTCAAACGAGGATGTAACAGTGACGCATGCCGGTGTAAGTTTGCTATCGAGGACCCTTTGCTCACGATGAGTCTTCCGCAATATCAGACGATGTGCGGATGCACCGACATCATGATGCATACGATGGAGCGATACTTTGTCCATGAGTCGATGCGACTTACTGACGAGATCGCCATAGGACTTCTCAGAACGGTCCGTGATGCCGCATTAATTCTGAAGGAACATCCCGGAGACTATGACCAGCGGGCGAATGTGATGTTCGCATCCTCCTTGTCTCACAACGGGTTGACCGCCGTCGGCAATGAAACCAAAGGAGACTGGGCGTGTCATCAATTGGAACACGAAGTCGGTGGCATGTTTGATGTCGCCCATGGCGCGGGACTTGCGGCCATCTGGCCGTCATGGGCGCGTTTTGTCTCTTCCTCCGATCCGAAGCGGTTCATATCCTTCGGAGAGGGGTTGTTCGGCATCAAGCCTACGGGGAACGACGCCGACGACGCAGAGACGACGATCAAGGCAATGGAATCATTCTATCGGACCATTGGCATGCCTACCAACCTGAGAGAACTTGGAGTGAGCCCCACGGAAACACAGATTGAGGAACTGGCCGTCAAATGCACGTTCTTCGGCAAACGGACCATCGGTTCGTTCAAGAAACTGGGCAAGGCGGAGATCAAGGATATCTACGAAACCGCCAAGTAAACATAAATCGTTCATAAAAAAGGGAGCGGGATCGACTCCCTTTTTTATAAATACAGATGACATGACATTCCGTTTCTTTTTTTACAGAAAAACAAGAGGATCATCAGGGAAGGTAACAAAAACTCAGAACATATTACATATCAGTCCGTAAAAGCACGTTGCTTCGTACCTGCCTCGCACCCGAATTCTACAATTTCTCTTGCAGATTTTCCTGTTTTAATTGCTAATTATCGTTCTGTCATGACAAAACCTTGGACAGAGATTGTCTCTTGGGTATGTCAGAGATCAAGTGTTTCAAAGGAGGTCTCCCTTCGGGAAGTCCCCTCACACATATCTATGGACATATCCCCCACCCAAACTCCGGCAACAGGTACCTCTTCCCTACTTTTTACCCGAATTCTACGCAGTAGACGGCAGATTTTACCATTTTTATTGCGTTTTATCGTTCTGACATGGCAAAACTCTTGACATGAAAAGGTTATGCCGTATGTTCAAACCGCTGCGGCATAAAAAAACCGCCCCGGAAAACTCCAGGGCGGCTATTGGGAACCCTCTGCCTAGTCCATGAAGAGCCGGTATACCTCATCGGCCTGCTTCGCCTGTTCAAGAAGACGGCGAAACAACGGTGAGGAACACGTACGTGCAATGGAAGCAAGCAACTCCACATGAGCGGATGCGGCATCCTCGGGGGCGAGGACGAGAAAGAACATCCTGCTCTTCTCCCCGTCCGGACTTCCAAAATCAACCGAAACCCGGGAAATGCCGATGACCAGTCTGATAGCCTTGACGGAATTCGTTTTCGCATGGGGAATACAAATTCCCTTCCCGATCCCCGTAGACCCCAGTTCCTCTCGCTTCAGCACAGCATCCAGCACCGTCTTCCGCTGTTCGGCGGAATAGTTCTTGGCTTTCGCAAGCACGTCAACCAGCTCTGTGATGATCCCCAACTTGTCGGTGGATTCCAAGGGTACCTTGATCAAATCCTTTTCAATCACATCAGCAATATTCATCCTCACACTCCTTGGCTTTCAAAAGCCTCCCAAATATCCTCATCATCACGTACGACCAATACTGGACACGGCGCGACGCGCATCATCCTGTCCGTCTCAGAAGCAAGTTCTTCCCTACGGCTTCTTACGTCAGAAACACCTCCAAGAACAAACAGATCGGCATGCCGATCCTTCAAAAGGTTCATCATCTCGACATTGACCGTCCCTTCCAGCTTGACCGTCTCGATAGGCACGTCCTTCTGCTTCGCCAGTCGTTCCGCATGCCGCAGATACCGCTCGGAGTCACTTTGTAAGTCCCGCTGATACTCCTCTCGTTCGACATCCACGAAAATGCCCGCCCTTACCAACTCTCCCAAAGCCTTGGTGTTGACCACCGCGGCGGCGACGAGACGGGCTTGATTCTGCTTGGCGAGCAGGATCGCATACATAATGGCAGAAAGAGCTCCTTCCGAACCATCCACGTATACGACGATCGTCCTAAACGGTACTCCCATAATGAGAACCTCCTTGCGTATCCTGGACAATATGGGCAACGATTAACTTCTGTGTAGGATTGGCGGTCATTTTCGATTTTTCCATGCGATCCTTCACCACCTTCATCAGGATGAAGTTCTCTCGTTCCTGTTCTTCGATGCGCCCGCGCATGAAAACGATTATCTCCTGATCATTCGGAATGACGATTTTTTCAAGCGCGTTCACTTTTCTAATCGTCTTTTTCACCTCGCGGGCAAGACGCATGATAGAAACTTTCAACTCGGCGAGCCTACCCATCAGTTCCAACGCCTGCCGGAATCTGCCGACAGTCAACTCGCTGATGATTGAGGTTCCCTCACTGGAGAAATATGGACTGTGGTCCGTGAAGGAGGTTTCCACTTTCGGGAGCCTGACGCCCATGACTTTCCTTGAGCCGACCTCAATGGAATAGTCGATGTTGACGGCTCCGGAAAGGTTGGCCACCTTAAGGCGTCCCATGCGCATGATCGATTTGGAAAGACTCCCGTTCGCCTGCGCCAGCGCCTCCTGGACCCTGTTTTGATAATCGACGGCCTGATCAACCAACGTCAGCAATTCCACCACGAGGATGGAACGCTTCTGGTCAAGCAGTTCGTGTCCGAGTTGGGCGAACTTCAGGTCATCGGTTAATCTCAGCAGGTTGCTCCGTGTCGGAGCCATCGTCATCTGCACGATTTTCTCTCCTACTTTTTGTAATGCTCAGCGATTTCTTCATCGGTAAGCCGTTGCAACTCCTCGCTGGGCAACTTCGAAAGCGCTTCCCATCCAAGATCCAGCGTCTGCTCGATGCTCCGATCCTCATCAAACGCCTGATTGACAAATTTTTTCTCAAAGAAATCACCAAATTCAAGATACTCATGATCGAGCGGGGTGAGTTCTTCCTCACCGATGACGCTCGCCAAGTTCTGTACATCCTTCACATGACTGTAGGACGCAAACAACTGATTGGACAGGTGGGGATGATCCGCACGCGTCATTCCTTCCCCAATACCGTCCTTCATCAAACGGGAAAGGCTGGGAAGCACATTGATCGGCGGATAGATACCCCGTGCCTGCATTCCACGATCGAAAACAATTTGTCCTTCGGTGATATACCCGGTGAGATCCGGGACAGGATGGCTGATATCATCATTCGGCATGGACAGAATTGGCAACTGAGTGATGGAACCACTCTTGCCCATGATCTTCCCGGATCGTTCGTAAATCTCCGACAAATTGGAATACAAATACCCAGGATATCCCTTTCTGGAAGGGATTTCTCCACGCATTGTGGAAATCTCACGAAGGGATTCGCAGTAGTTGGTCATATCGGTCATGATCACCAACACCTGTTTGCCGAGATCGAAAGCAAGGTATTCGGCGAGGGTCAAGGCTGTCTTTGGCGTGATGGTACGTTCGATGGACGGATCATCAGCGAGCGAAAGGAACAACGCGACATTATCCAGTACGCCCGTTTCCTCAAAACTATCGATGAAAAACCTTGCCACGTCGTATTTGACACCCATTGCGGCAAACACGATGCAGAAATCATGGGCGTTGCCACGAACCTTCGCTTGTCGCGCAATCTGCGCAGCGAGTTGGTTATGATCAAGCCCATTGCCGGAGAAAATCGGCAACTTCTGTCCTTGGATGAGCGTCGTCATGCCATCGATGACGGAAATGCCCGTCTGAATGAAATCCCGAGGATACTCACGAGCAGTCGGGTTGATCGGTTCTCCGTTGACATCCCGCTCTTCTCCCGCATGGGGGACGGCAGCACCATCACGACTTTTCCCCAACCCGTTCATGACTCTTCCCAGCATCTGGTCGGATACCCCGATGGTAAGAGGCTCCCCCATGAATCGCATGCCGGTATCGGGCAAATCCAACCCGTCTGTCCCTTCAAACACCTCAACGACAACCGCATCGTCACTGGTATCCAGTACCTGGCCGGTGCGTCGTTTTCCGTCCTTGCTGGTCACTTCAACCAACTCGCCGTACCCGACGGGATGGGTGTTCCTCATGTATACGAGCGGTCCGTCGATACGGCTCGCGCCCCGGTATTCACGACCGGCAAGAAGTCTCCTGTCGGCCTGCGCAAGCAATGTATCACGCTTTGTCATCATACACCCCTCCCAGTTGCTCGATGTAACGGTCCAACTTCAGTTGCAACTGATCAATCTGCTTCGCGTCGTCATTTGAAACGGACAGGCGCATCTTGGCCATATCCTGTACCACGGAGAGACGACGAAGCTTGACAAGCGGCACACCCTTGGAGATCGCCTCACTTCCCTTATGGTAATACTCAAGAATGATGGAAAGCATCTTCATCTGTTTATCAATCGTACAATACCGATCGATTTGGTCGAACGCATTCTGCTGGAGGAATGCCGTCTTGAATAAGGAACATACCTCCAGAATGAAATTCTGACTGTCGGGAAGAGCGTCCGGACCAACCAGTTTGACAATTTGCTGGAGCCGAACTTCTTTCTGCAGAAGATCCATGATCTGTTGCCGGTTCTTCGACCACTGACCGTCGGAATGAGCGTCCCACCAATCTTTCACATCGGGTAAATATTCGCTGTAACTGTCCAGCCAGCTGATGGCCGGGTAGTGACGAGCGGCGGCGAGCGCACGATCCAAGCCCCAGAAACAACGAACGAATCGTTTGGTATGCTGCGTAACG
>JBAXYP010000065.1:0-8213 GCA_041670725.1 Sphaerochaetaceae bacterium | reverse complement strand
ATGTCCCCGTCGCCTCATGGTCGGGATCCGTGCCCGGCGAGATTTCCCTGTTTTCCAGCGTTCCCATTGTGGTTGCGGCAAGACGTGACGTGCTGCAGGGACGTCCTCATGTATTCGCCGACAACATTTCGGGGGGCTATCTGGCGACGAAGTATATGCTGAATCTCGGACATCGGCGGATAGGGTTCATCGTGGGGACGTGGGAGTATCCCTTTGGCAATACCGATCTTCTGGAATTGGTGAAGGATACTTCCAAACTCGGCGGATTCGCGTCTCTCGATCGCCTGCGCGGATATCTCAGGGCATTACAGGAATACAATGTTCCGTATGATCCCGATCTCGTGACGGTTTCCCATTGGAGTTTTGAAGGCGGGAAAAGCGGTATGGCTGAATTGATGAGCAAGACGACGGACATCGACAGCATCATCTCCACCTCGGACACCATGGCCCTCGGCGTGATCGATACGCTGAAAACCCACGGTTTTTCCATACCGGAAGACATTTCCGTTCTGGGCTGGGATGACAGCGAGCTGTGCAAATACGCGGATCCCCAGCTGTCAAGCGTCGGTCAACCTTCAAAGCAGATGGGAATGAGTGCGATCGATATGCTTGTCCGCCTGGACGCGGGGGAAAAAGTGGATGACATCATGTACGACGTATCCATCATTCCCCGGGCGAGTACGGCGATTCGGAGGAAAGTGATCAGCTGATCTTCCTGAATTCCTTCAGTCGGGTTCCCGTTATGCAGGGAACGACCAATGTGGCAAGGACGAGAAGGAATGTCCGGATGTACGCGCCCGATGCCGCCATGTGTCGTGCGAACTGCTCGATCATGACGCCTGTCCCCCATTGGAATACCAGCACGCAGATGAAAGTGATGCAGTTCACTATGCCGAACACCGCCCCTCCCTGTCCGAACGGGGAAATGTCATTTATTCCTGCCGTAAGCTGGGTGTAGAGCATGCCGTTCGTCATTCCGATGAAAAACGAACCGCCGACCGTCAAGGCAAAAAGCGCATGGAACCCGAAGCAGAGGATGGTGAACGACCATGCAAGGAAGACGAAGGCCACCAAGTTGCGGATGATCCTGTGTCTTTCCCCGGCTTGTTTGCACAGCGATCCGCCGATGAAATTCCCCGCCATGACTCCGATGCCGATGAATGTCGCGGCCGTACTTGCAAGAGAGGCATGCTCGGGATAGGCTTCCTTGAACCAGGATACGGCCCAAAGTCCCTGATACGCCATGAGAGAGCCAAAGGTAAGCATCCATATCACGATGATTCCCTGGACGCCTCGGGAACGACGCACCACACCGTAAGCCAACTTCAGACGGCTTTTTACCATGTGAGGGAATGTTTCGTCCATCTCTGGCTTTTGTTCTTTCCCGAAGACCAACAAAGAGAATGCGATGAGAAGCGTCGCGATGGCAAGACCGGTGAAAATGGAGGCACGTCCCCATGTCTTGAGCGCAAACGAAAGAGGTCCGACGGAAAACACCGCTCCCATGTTGCCGATCATCATGGAAAGGCCGGAGAAGAAAGCATATCGTTCCGGGGAAAAGTGGGTGCCTTGGAATACCAGAAGCCCGCTCAGCATCGGAGAGAGCCCGATGCCCATGAGCAGGCGTCCGATGATCAGCATGGTTGTCGTTTGCCCGAGTCCGAAGCAGAGTGAACCAAGGCTGGTGATGATGATGCCTGCTCCCACCACTTTGGTGGGGCCCGTTTTGTCGTTCAGCACCCCGCAAATGGGTTGCATCAGTGCATAGGTGTAGTAGTACATGCTGGAAATGAATCCGACGACCGATGCGCCGAGACCCCAATCGGCTTGAATTATGGGAAGCACGACCGAGGTGGACACCCGGAAGAAGTACGAGAAGAAGTAGGAAAGCACAAGAAGGAGGTACAGAAATGCTGTTTTGTGTTTGTTGATGGTCAAAGTATTACTCCTATATGAAATATTTTTCATTTTCCGAATTTTCAAAATCATATATCACGATCATGAAAGCTGTCAATACTGAAAATATTATCATTTAATTGTTCTTATTAATTATTTATTATGTATATGAATAATATGATAAAATAAAATTTTTACTGAATAATTTGCAAATATGAAAAAATTTTCTTGACAGACACATGCGAGTTTTGTACACTGAATAAAAAATTATGCATGCCGTTCGGCGTGTAAAAAGGAGAGCTTATGAAAAAGCTGTCGCTGTATGTTCTTGTCCTGTTCCTGTCCTCTGCCATGTTCGCGCAGGGTGCTTCGGAACCTGCTGCATCTCAGGCGGAGAGTTGGCCCGCGAAATCCATCAATCTGATTGTTCCTTGGAATCCTGGCGATGGCACCGACCTCGCGGCACGGGCTTACGCCCAGGCTGTGCAGGATGTGACCGGACAGCCGGTCGTCGTCATCAACAAACCGGGTGCTTCGGGATCGATCGGGACCCTGTATGCTTCCCAGCAATCAAAAGATGGCTATTCCGTCCTCTTTTCGGCCGAGACGCCGGGAACATTCCAGATAATGGGGATCAGCAACATCGGATTCGGTGCGTTTGACGGCATCATGATGATGGCTGAGGATACGAAGGTGATCGTCGTAAAAGGCGATTCCCCCTACAAGACCATTCAGGACTTGATCGACGCCATCAAGGCGAATCCCGGGAAGATCAAGATGGCCTATTCCGGTCCGGGAGCTTCCGGTCATATCCAGGGTTTGTTGTTCAAAGCCATGGGCTTGGAAACTTCAATGACCCCGTTCGGCGGCGGCGCAGCCGGAATGACGGCGGTCATGGGCGGACAAGTCGATTTCACGTTCGCGAATACGGCGACCACGCTCGGATATATCAAGTCCGGGGATCTCAGGCCTTTGGCGGTCTTCACCGACAAAGAGAACAAAGCCCTCCCCGGTGTCCCCGCGTTCACCGACGTAATGCCGGAATCAAAGAAATACCTTCCGCTTGGTTTCCCTTACAGCGTTCTCGTACCCAAAGGGACGGATCCAGAGATCGTCCGACAGATCATCGCCGTTTCACAGAAGGCCGTCCAGGACAAGGCGTGGCTTGATTTCCTCTCTACGAGGGCTTCCTACGTTACCCTTTATCAGTATACGGGCGATGAGGTGAACGCATACTGGACAAAGTGGCAGAGTCTTGTCGATTATTTGTTGTATGATGCGGGCGTTGCGAAATACAGTCCCGAGAAATTCGGCATCCAGCGCTTGAAGTAGTTGATGGTATCATGCAGAAAATCGTATCCCTCCGTGGGGCGGGATGCGATTTTCATGTCGGGAGGTCTTCATGAAATACCGTAAAGGTACTGTGGAAAATTCTGTGTTCGCCGTTGTTGGGGTTGCGGTCATCATAGGATCGGTTATGTTGGACAACAACGGCTCGTTGGCGTTGTCGCCGGGATTGTTCCCCCTGTTGCTTGGGTGTTTGATCATCGTCATCTCGTTGCTTATGATGCGGCGCGATCGGAAGAAATCCGTTTCTCAGGAAAATGCGGGATCTGATGAAAAACAGGCCGGGAAGAAATGGCTGAAGGTGTTGGCGTTCGTCGGCATGACGTTGCTGTATATTCCCGCCATGCAGCACCTGCATTTCATCATCGCGACGGTTCTCTATGTTTGTGTGGCCATGCTGTTGCTTGGAGAACGAAGGTGGTGGGCTTTGGTGTTTTTCCCCGTAGCGATCAGCCTCGTTATCTTTTATGGATTCGACAAGGGTCTTCAGGTATATCTGCCGTAAGGAGAGTGAGATGCAATCGTTTTTTTCCATCATTAATTTACCGTTTGTCCTTTACGTCGGTTTGGGGGCTGTGATGGGGCTCCTCGTTGGTTCTTTGCCGGGGCTCTCTGCTATTACCGGAGTGGCGTTGGTCGTTTCGATCTCTTATACGTGGGGCACGACGAAAGCGTTGGCGATGATCATGGGCGTCTATGTGCTCGCCTGTTTTTCCGGTTCCATTACCGCGATTCTGATGAACATTCCCGGTGCTCCCGCCGCGGTTGCGACGACATTGGACGGGTATCCCTTGGCAAAGAAAGGGGAAGCCAAGAAGGCGGTCCTGACGTCCGTGGTGTATTCCACGTTGGGAAGCGTCGTAGGCATCATCGCACTGGTGTACATAGCGAAACCGATGTCGTTGATCGCATTGCATTTTTCCCCCATGGACTATTTTCTCCTTTCGGTCTTCGGTTTGGCGACGGTTGGTTCCATCGCTTCAAAGGATTATCTGAAGGGGTTGTTGTGCTCGATCATTGGGGTTCTGTTCAGTTGCGTAGGAATCGACCCGATCATGGGGATCCCACGGTTTACGTTTGGAATCCAGGCGCTCGTGGCGGGCATTCCCACCATCCCCGCGTTGATCGGGTTGTTCGGGCTCTCCGAAGTCTTGGATCAATTGTCCGTTGACGTCTCGAAAGCGGAAATGCTTACGATCACAAAACAGAAAGTGCATATCTCGGAACTCCTGCGTTGTTGGAAAACGGGAATAAAAGGTTCTTTGATCGGTCTTGTGATCGGCGTCCTTCCCGGGGCCGGCGCACCCGTAGCGTCCCTGCTTTCTTACGACAATGCGAAAAAAAGCATAAAGAATCCCTCCGTTCCGTTCGGCGAAGGGGCGGTCGAAGGCATTGCGGCGAGCGAATCGGCGAATAATGCCGTCATCGGTGGAGCGCAGATCCCGATGCTGGCCCTTGGAATTCCCGGGGACTCCGTGACGACGATCATTTTGTCGGTGTTTTACATTCATGGTTTGATTCCCGGACCCCTCTTGTTTACGGAAACTCCGGAACTGTTTTCCATCATCGTTGCCGGAGGTCTGGTAGGCTGCATGTTTTTGCTGTTGCTCGGCTACACGACCGCGCCGTTGTTGGCGAAGGTGGTGCAAGTGCCAAGAAAGATTCTTTTCCCCATCATTTTGGTCCTGTGTTGCGTCGGGGCCTATGCGAACAACAACAGTCTTTATGAAGTCCTTATCATGACGATTTTCGGAGTTATCGGATACTATATGAAAAAGAACGACTATTCTCCGGCGGCGATGGTCCTCGGCATGGTCCTCGGCACGCTGATGGATAATAATTTCCGTCGGGCCGCGTCGCTTGCCATCGGTTCCGAGAATCCTCTCGCAAATATGTTTTTGCATCCGATAACGATTATCTTGCTCTTCATGATCATCGTCTCTCTCCTTTCCAATAACAAAACGGTGAAGAAGAAAATAAAATCTCTGTTTCTTAAAAAAGGAAAAGCTGTATGAATATCATAACAAAACCATCGTCGATCAAAGGAAGCCTTTTCGTTCCGGGGTCAAAAAGTCATACGATCAGGGCTTGTCTCTTTTCTGCTTTGTCCAAGGGAAGATCCGTGATTGAGAATCCTCTGCCCAGCGCCGATTGCCTCAGTGCCGTCCGCGTGATCGAACAATTCGGGGCAAAAGTGACGCAAGGCCCCGATACTTGGACCATCGATGGGATCGGGACGCATTGGAAGCAGCCTGGATTCGTCATTGATGTCGGCGACAGCGGGACCTTGTTGCATTTCATTACCGGTATTGCGTCGACGATCGACGGTTACGTGGTGATCAGCGGCGACCAGTCGATTTGCAAGCGTCCCATACGGCAGCAATTGCTTGGATTGCGGCAATTGGGCGCCGAAGCCTTTCCCACCAGGGAAAACTTCGATGCCCCTCCGGTGATTCTCAAAGGACCCGTACATGCGGGACTTGCGAGAATCGATGGTTCTTTGTCCCAACATGTCAGCGGTTTGCTGATGGCAGGGGCGCTGACAAAAGGAAGGACCCGCATCGAGTTGTCGCATCCTCAGGAAATACCTTTTGTGCTGATGACGGTACAATGGCTGGCTTCCATCGGCATCCATGTCGATTATGACGAACGGGAGTTCAAATGGTACGAAATCGAGGGACCGAATGAATTTCCCGCCATCAACCGGGCGATCCCTTCTGACTGGGAAGGCGTCGCGTTCCCTCTCGGAGCGGCGATGCTTACGGATTCGACGCTGGATATCACCCATCTGGATTGCAAGGGGAATCAAGGTGATGCGGCGATCGTCGATGTGTTCAGAGAGATGGGGGCCGACATCGCCATCGACGAAGAAAAGGGTTGCCTGACGGTGCACGGCGGGAAGAGGCTGCATGGCGTTACGGTCAATTGTTCCAATTTCCCCGACGCGTTGCCGATGCTTTCCGTTGTCGCCGCGTTTGCGGACGGCGTTTCCCGTTTTACCGACATAGGGGTCTGCCGTCTGAAAGAAACGGATAGGATTTCCTTGATGAAAAAGGAACTGGAAAAACTTGGTGCGGAAGTGCATGAAGGGCCGGATTTCATGGAAGTCGTCGGAGGGAAGAAGCTGCACGGAGGCATCATAGAAAGTTATGGGGATCATCGCATAGCCATGGCGATGGCCGTCTGCGGCATGGCGCTTCCCGAAGGCAGTGTCGTGGTCAGGGATGCCGAGTGTTGTGCGGTTTCGTTCCCCGGCTTCTTTGATTTGATGAATACGGTCGGCGCCGGATTCAAAGAGGAACCATGATGGAAACGGAAAACACTTACCTGCAGCGACTGGGCTCGTTCGTTTCCGGCCTGCGTTTTGAGAATCTGCCGCGCGAGGTCGTTGCGAAGGCAAACGACGCATGGTTTGATTTGATCGGTTGCTATTATGCTGCTCTGAAAAAGGATCCTCATCCTCGCTTGATCGACTATGCGTTGGATGCCAATCCCCTTGGGCAAGCGACGATGTGGGGCACGGGAAGGAAGGCTTCGCTTTCACAGACGGTAATGACCGAGGGATTCATCTGCTATGCGCTGGAATTCGATGACGGGGTTTCCCTTGGCGGACATTGGGGAAGCGCGTCGATCCCGACGGCCTTCGCCTGTACGGAGACGATGGGAGGGGATGGAAAGCTTTTCCTTACCAGCATCGTAAGCGCTTATGAGGTCGGAACTCGGATAAGCAGGCGATTTTCTTCCTATCTGTTGAAGCATAACGTTCATTTCCCTTGTGCTATGGGCTCTTTCGCCGCTGCGGCGGCTGCGGCGAAAGCGTTCGGTCTTGGTGCCGCGGAAACCGCAATGGGGTTGGCCAACGGCTGTCTTTCCCCCATCGGCCCGTATGGAACGGCCGTCAGCGGAGAAGCGATCAAAAACATGTATTCGGGATGGCCCAATCTCGTCGGGCTTCAGATGATGGAGTTCGCGCGACTGGGCATCGGCGGAGATATCGATGCCATGGAGACGAACAATGGCCTTGCCGCCGTACTGAGGGGAACTCCCCTCTCAGCGGAGGAAAAAGAGCAAAGCCTTCGGGATTTGGGCGAGCATTTCATGGTGATGGAGAGTTACTGCAAGCCTTTCCCGTGTTGCAGATGGCTTCATGCGCCGTTGATGTTGCTCAAGCGGGTCATCGCGGACAATCCGGGGAAAGCCATCCGGTCCATGACGGTGCGTGGTCCGAAATTTCTCCGGCTTTATGATACGAAAGGGGATTTTACAAAGAAGGTAAAGGCGCAATACAGCATTCCCTTTACGTTGGCCGCCATGCAGAAATGCGGAAAACTCGGCATCGACGAATTCGAGATGCCGAACCGTACAAGAGAAGATATCCGAAAAGTTGCGGATACGGTGGAGATCGTCGAGGACGAACGAAAAGAAAGGGATTTCCCCGGTCATTTCTCTGTTGAGCTGGAAGTCGCCTTTGCAGACGGTACCCGAGAGAGCAGGGACGGCGGCCTGCCTTGGTCTCCGGAGAATCCCCCTGCCAAACAGGAACTGATGGACAAATTCTGTGGGCTGGTGCATCCGATACTTACCCAAGCGGAAACGGACGCATGGTGCGACCTCTATGAGGAGGGGGTGGAAAAGGAAGGGAACTTCGCGAAGATGCTCCGGTTGCTGGGGAAAGACAAACGTTGACAAGGATAGGAGGGCATGGCCTTTGCCACGTGGCAGCGCACCCGGATGTGCCGGACATCCTCCCCTCCTGAAATCCCTCGATGGACAGTCCACACTGTACGGGCGTTAGGTTGCGTTGGGGGGCCGTCCAAAGTACAGCCCTCCTTCAGTTTTTCTCCTCGTTGAAGTCGTTTTATTCTTGCAACATGGTAATTCATTCCTGAAATTTTTACCTTCTTCTTATTCCTTTATTCCTGGAGCCTGCACTACTGTGCGCATGGGACTTCCTTTTTCCCTCGTGCAGT
>JBAXYP010000064.1:0-8279 GCA_041670725.1 Sphaerochaetaceae bacterium | reverse complement strand
TTCCAGAAATCCATCGCCGATTCCATTCAAGGTGCGGCAGAGAAAGCCGGAGCGAAATTCACGTTGGTTACTGCTGGACAGCAGACCGCAGTATCTGCACAGGTGAACCAGGTCGAGGATTTGATCGCCAAGCATGTCGATGGTATCGTCCTTTCTCCCATGGATTCCAAGGCGGTCATTCCTGTATTGAAGAAAGCAAAGGAAGCGGGGATTCCTGTCGTGCTCGTCGATCAGACGATCGAGCCGGGAAACGAGGACCTTTATATCTCCTATATCGGAACCGACAATACGAATGCGGGAAAAGTTGGTGGTCAGACACTGGCGAAAGAACTTGGCAACAAGGGAAATGTCCTGATCGTCCGTGGCGCGAACGGAAGCTCTGCAGGAGACCAGCGTGTTGATGGATTCAAGACCGGTATCGAAGGGACTGGACTGAAGATCGTCGGCGAGCAACCGGGAAACTGGCAGAACGACACGGCAATGCAGGTCGTGGAGAACATGTTGCAGGCGAACAAGGACATCCAGGGTTTGTTCACGGCTTCCGATGTCATGCTTGATGGAATTTTGACCGCTCTCGAGAATGCCGGCGTGAAGAACGTGAAGATCATGTCCGTCGATGGTTCCGATGACGGCAAGGAAATGATCAAGAATGGAGAAGTCTTCGGGACAATGGCTCAGTTCCCTGATGTAATGGGGACGAAGGCTGTCGCTCTGCTGATGGATGCTATTGGTGGAAAGAATATGTCTGCCACTCCGAAGTATATCGATAGCGGCACGAAGTGCATTACTGCCGCTGATCTTTAGAAAAGACTCACTGCGTCCGCCTTTCACGGCGGATGCAGTATAGTGAAGGAGAGAAGGCCATGGTCGGGGGAAAAAAGGATTATCTGAAATTCTTGCTTGGAGTCGCTCTTGTTGTCGTGGTATTCACGATTCTGGGCACGCAGATACGTGGATTTTTATCATTCAGGAATCTGATGAATGTGTGTCGTCAGACATCCATCATCGCAATATGTGCCTGTGGCATGACCATGGTCATCATCATCAAAGGAATCGATCTCTCGGTTCCTGGAGTCATCAGTTGCTGTGCCATGATCAACGGAATTCTCATGTTGCAAGGCTGGCCCATTCCGCTTGCGATGCTTGTGGCGCTTGCCGTCGGAACGGCAATGGGACTTTTCAACGGCGCAATGGTCGAGAAGCTGGAGATTCCTGCATTTATCACGACCCTTGTGATGGGAAATATCGGCCGTGGCCTTGCGCTTATCATGAACAAAGGTGATTCCATCGGAGGTTTCCCTTCTGCGTACGTCTTTATGGGAAACGGTACCTGGCTGGGTATTCCGGTATCGAATTACATCATGGTTCTGTTTGTCGTTGTCACCTCGATTCTCATGGGGAAAACGAGACTGGGAACCTACATCTATGCATTGGGTGGAAATGATTTGGTTGTCAAGCAACAGGGTATTAGCACATCCTTGGTCAATTTCTTCGTCTTCGGTTTTTCTGGCTTCTGCGCTGCCATGGCGGGAATCCTGCTTTCGGCACAACTGGATACCGTGCATCCGGTACAAGGCGAACCCTATCTGATGGACGCCATCGCCGGCTGCGTCATCGGTGGAGTCAATATGTTGGGAGGGGAAGGGAAAGCCTATCTGGCGTTAATCGGTGCCTTGATCATCGGCTTTTTGCGCAACATCCTCAATCTCTTGGGAGTCCATCCTTTCTATCAAAACATTTTCGTTGGTGTCATCATCATCGTCATCGTGGGAATCTCCATTGCGCGAAAGAACAACGTAATGGAAAAGAATAAGGCATTCTGAGGTAAAACCATGAGCAATACACGTACGGAGACGTCAAACGTTCTGGTTCGGTTTCTGAAGACAAAGGGAAGTATCGTCATCTTCATTGTGTTTTGGCTTTGCGCCTCCCTGTTTGTCGACAATTTCTTTTCATTGGACAACAACCTGCTTATCATCAAGCAGGCCGCGATACCCGTCATTTGCTGCCTGGGCATCACGGTCGTCCTGATGACGGGTGGTATTGATCTTTCCCTTGGTTACACGATCGGGCTTTCCTCAATCGTGGTCGGCATTTTCGTAAAGACATTGCACATGCCTATTCCTCTTTCCATCCTGTTGACCTTGCTGGTCGGCCTTTTGGTAGGAATCATGAACGGCGTGATCATCCAAGTCCTGAAGGTTCCCGCATTCATCACGACCCTTGGAACAGGCTATGTGATCTACGGCTTGGCGCAGATTGTCAGCAGCGGCTCGAACATCAACCGGTTGCCGGCAAACTTCCGTGTCGTCGGAGTCACTCCCATCGGCGGTTTAAATACGACGGTCCTCATTGCCCTTTGTTGTTGCGTCCTGTTCTATTATCTGCTCCATATGTCCACCTATGGCAGGAGCCTGCAGGCATTCGGTTTCAATCCCAACGCAGCGAAAATGAGCGGTATCGATACGCCACTGTTGAACATTTCCGTCTATGTGCTCTGTTCCGTGTGCGCGGCGCTGGCAGGCGTCTTGCTTACCATCCGTGTCAATTGCGCACAACCGACTATGGGAAACGACATGACTTTCGAAGTCATCACATCCGCAATTCTTGGCGGTGCCAGTCTTTTCGGAGGAATAGGAACCGTCATCGGCAGTGTCTTCGGTGTACTGAGCCTGAAGATCATCGAGAACTGCATCAATCTCCTGAACGTTTCGTATTACACGTATCAGGCCATCCAGAGCATCATCATCATGCTGGCGATCATCTTTGAAAATGTGAAGAACAGGAAACTGTGAGGGATAGGGATATGGAAAGTGATAACAATATCATAACAATGGATCATATCGACAAATACATCTTCGACGCGTATGGGAAGCCTCTTCACGGTACGAATGTCAAAATCCTCGACGATGTCCATTTCGATATGAGAAAGGCAGAAGTGCATATCCTTATCGGCGAGAATGGAGCAGGAAAATCGACGCTGATGAAAATCATCGGAGGCCTGATCCCCTACGACAGCGGCACGTTCACCTATATGAGCAAGCCGGCCTTCTTCAAGGGGCCGAAGGATTCCCTGTCCCAGGGAATAGGGTTTGTCCACCAGGAGCTGAATCTGTGTCAGAATCTGAGCGTCGCACAGAATATTTTCCTTGGTTCAGAGCCACTGAAAAAAAATTCCCGGTTCATCGACAAGGATATGATATATGAAAAGAGCGCCGCACTTCTCGCATCCCTTGGTTTTGAGATCGACCCGCATGAGTTGACGAGCAACTTATCGACGGCTCAACAGCAAATCGTCGAAATCGTGAAGGTTCTCTCTTACAATTGCAAGGTCATCATCATGGATGAACCGACGGCAAGCCTCACGCAGAAGGAAATCGACAAACTCTTCGGTATCATCCGGACTCTGAAGGAAAAGGGCATCAGCGTCATCTACATCTCCCATCGTTTCGAGGAACTGAAGGAAATCGGCGACCGGCTGACGGTCCTCAGGGATGGCAAGTACATCGGAACCATCGATATGGTGGATTTCGATTACGACACCATCATCCATATGATGGTCGGAAGAAAGCTTGGCGCCATGTTCACGACGAACCACAAGACGACGACGGACGAAGTCCTTCGAGTCGAGAATCTCAAGATCGCCCAAAGGACGGCGCCTATCTCGCTTCATGTGAACAAAGGAGAGATCGTCGGCTTGAGCGGACTTGTCGGTGCGGGACGAACCGAGTTGGCGAAGAGCATTTTTGGCGTTCGGCAGTATTATGGAGGAAAGATCCTGTACAACGGAAAGGAGCTTATCCATCAGGTACCGAAGAAGCTGATCCAGGACGGTCTGATTTATCTCTCGGAAGACAGGAAAGTGGAAGGGTGCGTGCTGCCGATGCAGATCGACCAGAACATGACGCTTGCCGCCTTGCATCAGATTTTCAAGAACGGTTACATCGACAAAGGGAAGGAGAGGAACATCTGCAACCAGAGCGTGGGCGAGCTAGGCATCGTCAGCCAATCCTTGCAGCAAAAGTGCAATACCCTGTCGGGAGGAAACCAGCAGAAAGTCGTGTTTGCCAAATGGCTGATCACCGAACCGAAACTGATGATTCTCGATGAGCCGACGAGAGGAATCGACGTCAAGGCAAAGGCGGATATCTACAAGATTATCGACGATATGGCAAGCAAGGGCGTCGCGATCTTGTTCATCAGTTCCGAATTGCCCGAAATCATCGGAATGTGTGATAGAATTTACGTTATGGCAGGAGGAACGATTGCCGGAGAGATTATCGACAAGAAGTCCTTCACCCAGGAGAAGATTCTCTCATACACGGTAACATAGTATTGAACGAGCATATCGCGGTGAGTATAGTTTTGAAAGAGGTGGAGTATGGCGTATCAGAAGAGAAACGCAACGCTGAAGGATATCGCGGAAAAGACCGGGTTTAGTATCAACACGGTCTCACGGGCGTTGCGTGACATGGATGATATTTCCGAAGCTACGAAGAAAAAAATCCGAAAGGCTTCGAAGGAACTTGGGCATGTGGAGAATTCCATTGCCCAGTCGCTTCGCCTTGGCTATACGAACACGATCGCCGTCATCATCGGCGATGTCTCGAACCCGTTTTTCGCAATTCAGATGAAGGAAGTCGAGACCTATGCCCGACGCGCTGGCTACAACACCTTCCTGATCAACACCAATGAGGATGAGCAACAGGAAGAGATCGCGATCAAGTCAGCGCTCAATCAAATGGTTGCCGGCATCATCATCTGTCCGACGCAGAAAAGCGACAAGAATATCCTGTTTCTCAAGAAGAGCGGCAT
The DNA here is from genome assembly GCA_041670725.1 of Sphaerochaetaceae bacterium. Lineage (GTDB taxonomy): Bacteria > Spirochaetota > Spirochaetia > Sphaerochaetales > Sphaerochaetaceae > RUG023. The sequence goes on along the minus strand of JBAXYP010000064.1, from coordinate 3,464 downwards.
TCCGTTCGTCTTACAGGGAAGACGGTTCTCAGACCTCGATACCGACTATGTCGTGGTGAATGACGAGTTGGGAGGCTATCTTGCCACCCATCATTTGATCGAGAAGCACCATCATAACATCCTTTGCCTTCATGGCCCCCTCTTCATCTCCAGTGCGCGTGAGCGTCTTGCCGGATATGAGCGGGCCATGCGGGAAGCTGGGTTTCCCATCGATCCTGCGCTGGAAGTCGAAGTCCCTGCCTTGGGCGAAGGTTTTTCCGAAGCTTTCCTTTCGGTCCCATTCGATTCTTATTCCGGGATATTTGCTTTCAGCGACATGGTTGCCTGGGAAGCATGGGCGGCATTGAAAGAACATGGGCTGGACGTGCCGAAGGATAAGGCCTTGATCGGTTTCGACAATATCGAGAGCCGGCTGGTCCTGCCGTTCAACATGACATCGGTGAGTTCGTTCAAAGGGAAGATGGCGATGCTGTCTGTGGATATCCTGCTCAAGCGGATACGACACGACAAGACATCATCGTACAAACTCGTCATCGATCCCGCTGTGAAGGAAGGAGATACCGTATAACACATGATGGAAAGAGAAAAGGAATTTATGGAATCAGATACATTAACGATAATGGTCCCGGTAGGGGCACGCATATGAGGAAGGGAGTGATTTTCGACATCAAGGAGATGGCTCTTTTCGATGGTCCAGGATTACGACAGACCGTATTTCTCAAGGGATGCCCTTTGCGCTGTTCCTGGTGCCAGAATCCTGAGGGAATGGAGAAGAAGCCCGTCCTGATGGTCAGCTGGGCCAGTTGCCTCCACTGCAATGCCTGTAGGAACGTCTGTCCACATACTTCCTCCTGCAATGCCTGTGGCGCCTGCATTCCCGTCTGTCCGTTAAATTTGCGCCATATAGTTGGAGAGGAGATTGAGAGCGATGTTCTTGTCAAACGGCTTATGAAGGACAGCGACTACTACCGCCGCTACGGCGGGGGTGTGACCTTCAGTGGGGGAGAGCCGCTTCTGCAGGGCGAGTTCCTCCTTGAGGTTTTGGAGAAACTGCCTAGAATGCATACGGCGATCGAGACCTCCGGTTTCTGTGACGCTTCGCTTTTCAAGGACGTCGTCGGCGCGCTGGATTTCATCTATATGGATATGAAGCTGATGGATAGCAGTCGCCATAAGAAATACTGTGGCGTAGACAACAAGGTGATCTTGGAGAATGCGCGTTTTCTCTGTGGTTCCGACAAGCCGTTCGTCATTAGGATACCTGTCATTCCCGGTGTCAACGACAGCGAGGAGAACTATCGGGCGACGGCGAAATTCCTCAAGGGTGCGAAGAATCTCAAGAGAGTCGAGCTCCTCCACTACAATAGTGCGGCGGGAGCAAAGTATTCCATGATCGGGAAAAGCTATCGCCCTGATTTCGATCCGGAGAGAGTGGCTATGATTGACCAGAGGCCGTTTACGGAAGAAGGGATAAGGAGTGTGGTGTTATGATAAGCGAAAGAATCCGGAAGATGCGGAAGGCATTCGTTGAAGAGAAGATACAGAAGAAATACTGGCAAGAGGAAACGGATCACTACGTGCTTGCAAGAGAGTTTTCCCGACAGAAGGAGGACAGTATCGACAGGGCCACCGAACGGCTTCTCTTTGTCTTGGATCATGAGAAACCCGTAGTCTTTCCGGATGAGAAGATTGCATTTCTCCGTACCGTTCGAACCATACCGGAACTCTATACGGAGGAAGAGGCAAAGGAAATCGCTAGGAAGCATCGAATCCATGAGAAAGGGGACGTATGCAACATCAATGTCGATTATTCGATGCTTCTTGGCGTGGGATTCGACGCAAAGAAGGCAGAACTCAGAGACCGAATCGCGGATTTCCGTCAAAGAGGAAAAGAGAAAGAAGCCCATTATCTCAGTCAGCAGATACGCATCCTCAGTTCGGTCGAGGATCTCGTCGACCGATATCGGAAGGAAGCAGAGAAAGTAGGGAACACGACTGTCGCTTCTTCCCTTTCCCATGTGCCCTCAGGACGCGCCACCTCCTGGCTGGAAGCGATGCAGTTCTTCCGCATCATCCATTATGTGATGTGGTGTGGAAGGAACTATCACAACACGCTGGGTCGGATGGATCAATACCTCTATCCTTATTTCCATCACGACATGGAGGCGGGACTTTACACGAAAGAACAAGCACAGGAACTGCTTGAGGAATTCTTTCTGACGTTCAACAGGGACAGCGACCTCTATCCCGGCATGCAACAGGGGGATAATGGACAGAGCCTTGTCCTTGGTGGCATTGGTCCTGATGGGAAGGACAGTTACAACGAACTTTCCGAACTCTGCATGCTTTCGAGTCTCGACCTGATGGTGATCGACCCGAAGATCAATCTCAGAGTGAACAAGAACACGCCCTTTTCCCTGTATGTGCTCGGCACGAAGATGACGAGGCAAGGGCTCGGCTTCCCTCAGTACTCGAATGACGATGTGGTCATCCCCGGCCTTGAGAAGCTCGGCTACAGCCACGAGGATGCCTGCTCGTACGTCGTGGCGGCATGCTGGGAGTTCATCATACCCAACAAGGCGATGGATATTCCCAACATCGATGCGCTTTCCTTTGCCGGAGCCGTCGAGAAGGCCTGTTTTGACTTTCTGGAATCGTCACCAACGTATGAAGAGTTCGAGAAGCATGTTGACGAGCAGATTGAGAAGGACGCCGCGTCGATTTGCGAGCACACAAAAGGGGTCTTTCTCTATCCTGCGCCTTTCCTTTCTTTGATGATGACTGGTTGTGAAGAGACAGGACGGGACATTTCCCTCGGGTGCGTGTACAACAACTATGGAATCCACGGGACCGGCATCGCGACGGCGGCGGATTCTCTTGCGGTCATAAAGAAGTATGTCTACGGAGACAAAAGTATCGGGAAAGCACATCTCTTACAGTGCTTGCATGATGATTTCAAGAGCGATCCGATTTTGTGCAACAACCTGCGCTATCGTGCTCCGAAGATGGGCAACGATGATGACTTCGTCGATTCCATCGCCACGCATCTGCTTGATCAATTCGCTTCAGTTCTCAAAGGGAAGAAGAATGACCGTGGCGGAATCTTTCGAGCTGGAACGGGTTCTGCGATGTATTACGTGTGGCATGCGGCGAAGCTGCCAGCGACAGCGGATGGCAGACACAGCGGAGAAGGCTTACCGGCCAATTACTCTCCATCGCTGTTCTGCCGCTCCTTCGGACCGATATCGATCATCAAATCGTTCTCGAAACAGCATTTGGAAAATGCCATCAACGGTGGTCCCCTGACCCTTGAGGTCCATGATACGGTCTTTAAGACAGAGGAAAGTCTGGAGAAGGTCGCGATGCTGGTAAAATCCTACATAGATCTCGGAGGCCACCAGTTGCAGATCAATACCGTCAACAGGGAACAATTGCTGGATGCCCAAAAACATCCGGAGAAATAC
>JBAXYP010000063.1:0-8363 GCA_041670725.1 Sphaerochaetaceae bacterium | reverse complement strand
GTGAGAAGGCGACTTGCCCCATGTTGAACTTGTACTGGTCCGTTTCCAAAAGGGACGTAATGATTTGATCCATGGAAAACCTCTTCGTCCAGCTTACCTCCAATTCAAAATTCCAACAAGGCTGATCAAGACATCCGTATCGACGGTTTATGATTTTCTCAGGTTTTTTTCGTCTCCTTTATTCTTGGGATTAAGGACGTGAGAACAAAAAGCAAGGTACTATGAAACAGGAATGAGGAGTGTTTGGATGGAGGCGGGATCTTGTCCGTATATGTTGCCGTCCCCTCTCCAGATCGTCAGAAAAGTCCTTTCTGAACATGGGAATACCTCCTGAAATGCCCATCCAGAACCTTTCATGACGTCAAACATACATGACAAGCAACTTTTATTTTTTTTGAATTCTTTTTAATCTGGGAAAAGGTCTCCCCAGAATGAAGCCTTGTGACAGCAATATCGGTTTTCCTTTAGTATTATCCCCTTCCTTATGTATCCGTCTACCGTGGCAGGTTGATGGACTTTGCCTCACCTATATATTCGATTATATCATATGGATTGCCTAGCTATCCTTGAACAGTTCCAAGCATATCTCGACGAAAGGCAGTATCTTCAAAAATCTGACTGTAGTTGGAAAGCCTTCTCCTTCGTTTATGGGCGTTAAGGCAACGGGCTTTTCTATGATTTCGTTGAATCATAGGTAGCCGCTAGTTATAGCGGAAATAATCTTATTGGGTGCCGTCATGGAACTGTTGAGGAGCAAAAACCCTGAGATTTTTGCGAAGGCTGGTGACAGGGATACAACCGAACAGGAATGGATCCGAGATCAGGAGAGGGGATGTGGAACTGGCTGATACGCTCATCGCGATAAGCATCGTGGTCAAGAAGTTCGTCGCAAGGATCATGGCAAGTGATCAGGAAAGGAGAAGACAACCATGAAAGACAAAAAAGGATGCAAGGGCATCATCCAGAAAGTCAGGGACATGGGACCCAAGTTCCAGAAAACAATAGACATGCTGGAAAAGCGCATTGCGGATTTCGAACAACCGGATCTGATTGAACCCGCGTCGCAGGAAGTACTTGAATCTGAGAGAAAGTATATGTGCGCCCCATCATTGACGGCATCTCCAATACGCTGCACACCTGCTTCCTGTATCATCTGCGAGGGCGCGAAAGTCTCCTGCAAGGCTAAGATCGCATCAGCGATTGACGTTGCAGGGAAGCTCTATTACCTTCCTCTTCGGAAGGACAACGAGAAAATATCATCATGAGTTATGGTAGGATTGGTAGGAATTGCATGAGGGGCACTTCTGAAGAACATGCGGGGAGAAGTGTAACGACTTCCTTTGCATGCGGGCAAACTTGTGGTAGTGTCAAGAAATATGAGTGAGAAGAAGCCTACGATGCGTGATATTGCCGATCGGTTGGGAATTTCGGTCGTGACCGTTTCCAAAGCTATTGCCGATAAAGACGGTGTTGGTGATGAGTTAAAGAAAAGGATTCTTGAGACAGCGGATGTAATCGGATTCAAGAAGAACATCTCTGCCGTAAGCATGCGCGAAGGGATGACGAAGGATGTCGGTATCTTGGTCAGTGAACGATTGCTCACGACTTCAATCTATATGTTACTGTATCAACAACTATCCAAGGACCTCTTGAACAAAGGTTTTTTCCCAATTCTTGAGACCATCGACAGGAACAAGGAAAACCAACTGGGACATCCCATTCTTGTTGCTCAAGGGAAAGTCAGTGCTCTGATTATTCTCGGTCAAATGCTTCCCCCCTATGTTGCAATGCTCTCACAAAGCGGTATTCCTTTCCTCTTCCTTGGTTGTTCTGCTGAGGGGTACGATGCAGACAGCATTGTAAGCGATTCCTACTATGGATCGTATTCCCTGACTTGTAGGCTTCTCGCTCTGAACCATCATGACATTGCTTTCGTGGGTAACCCACGCTACAGTTCCATCACTATGGACAGAAAGCTCGGTTACCAAAAGGCCTTGGAAGAACAGGGCATTCAGGTACAGGCAGACCATATTATCGAGGACCTGTCTGATCTCGGAGAAGAAAAAGAACTCATCTTGCCTGATCCGATGCCATCCGCATTCGTTTGCGACTCGTGCCCAACAGCATCTCGTCTGATGCAGTTGCTGAAAAAAAACGGCATTCAAATTCCTGAATCTGCTTCCATTGTATCCTTCAATGATGATTACGCCGCCACACATAATCATCCAATGCTTACCACCTACAACGAAGATATTCCCTTGATGGCACAGTCCGCAACGCAATCGGTCGAAACATTGTTCTCAAAGAATCCTGCTCGGCATGGACGAAAAACTATAGCAGGAACTCTCGCCTTAAGAGAGTCCGTAGCGCCATTCGGGACTCCTTCGTGGGCACAGCTCGCCACTTTCGGTTGAAGCAATCAAATGTCTCTTAACTTCCCTGTAAAAGGGGTGGCGTTTTCGTATGCATAAGTTTGTTCTCTTTTTGTACAAATAGCCTTGACGAATGAGAAAACGCGTCGTATTCTATTTTTAGCTAAACGTAAAGCTAACAAATTAAAGGAGGAATCATGAAAAAAATTTTGGTTCTTTGTTCAGTTTTTCTTGCTGCATCTATGGCACTCTTCGCTAATGGAACAAAAGAAACGAAATCGACATTATCTCCCAGTGCCGGAAAAGACATTTCAATGGAGATTTCATTCATCACTCATAAACAGGGGATGGAAGATCTCTTTGCCCGTTATCAAAAGGAGTTCAACGAGCAGTATCCGAACGTCAAGATCATCTACGAACCAACCCCTGATTACAAATCCAACATTGTGCTAAGATGGTCAAATGACAATTGGGGTGACATGTGCATGATACCACACGTGTTTCTCCCTCAAGATGAACTTCCTGATCACTTTGCAAGTCTTGGTCCACTCTCCGAGTATGAGAATGTATATGAGTTCGCAAGTGCATTCGCTTATGATGGACAGGTTTATGGCATCAGTTCGACAGGAACTGCGTACGGCATGCTTTACAACGTCAAAGTCTTGAAGGATGCTGGTGTCGATTCGCTTCCCGAGAATCCTAAGGAATTCTACGAAGCGATGAGAAAGGTGAAAGCTAAGGGCGAAGCGATCCCCTTATATTGTGATTATGGTGCAGGAAGCAGATTGGCTGACTGGGAATGGAACGCCAGGGGTTCTCTGACTGGCGATTCTGACTACAAAAACAAACTTTGCTACATGGTGGAGCCTTTCGCAAAAGGTAAGCCATATTACGAAGTGCTTCAAATCCTGTACAATTGCGTAAAAGAAGGACTCTGCGAAGATGATCCTGCAACATCGAAATGGGATAGTTGTAAAAACCTTCTGGCTAACTATCAATGCGCATGTACATGCATCGGTTCATGGGCATGTGTCGATGCCCAGAAATTATGCAAGAATCCTGACGACATTGTTTTTGCTGCTTTCCCATGGAATACAGATGGACGGCAGTATGCGACCATTGCAGCCGATTATGCTTATGCCATCAACAAGACTGTGACCGGGGCAAAGTATCAGGTCTGCAAAGACTACATCACTTATCTGACGGAAAAATCTAACTTTTCGTATGATACCGGTGGGATTCCCATCGTCAAGGGACAAACCTATCCGAAGACGTTGAAATCGTTGCAGGACAACAATGTCAAATTGATCATCGATAATCCCCCGAAGCAACAGGATATCGGTCTCTTCGACGAATTGAACTCCGAGAGTGAACTCTATTTAGGCAAATATCAGCAGAAGGCAAGGATCGTTGAAGCGGCGATGGGACAATCAAAGGAAACTTTTGATGAAATCATGGATGACTGGAATAAGCGTTGGACCGCTGCACAGATCAAAATCATTGGAAGTGATTACGCAACAAGAAATCCTTACTGAGGATTTCTGCCCTGCGTTCGGTTCTCCTCCTACGCAGGGTATTTCTCTTTGAAAAGGATTGAAGAAACCATGGAAAACAACAAAGAGTCCAGCTCTCTGTTTCTGCTCCCTCCCGAATCGCTGACACGTAGCCAAAAAATTCGGAAGTTCTTCCAAGAAAAGAAGACGCAGAAACATGTAACCATTATCTTATTTTCAGTCGTACCTCTGTTGTTGCTGATCTTGTTCACCTATCTCCCGTTCGGGGAGATGGTGAAATTCAGTTTCTACAAAATGAAGTATTTGGGAAAACGTACGTTCATCGGTTGGCAGAACTATCAGGAAGTGTTCCATCGTAGCGACATTCTCAAAGCTTTGTTCAACAGTTTGTATTACATGGGAGCTGGGGTCATACAACTCTCCATGGCTCTCTTCTTCGCCTGCATCCTCAGTTTCAAAACCCCTCTGAAAAACTTCTTCAAGGCGACGCTTTTCTTCCCCTATCTGGTTTGTGCGCTTGCTGTCGGCTATATTTTCGGCTTCTTCTATTCCCGAGGATTGGTTCTTGATTCCGTATTAGGATTGTTCGGTCTCAGTAAAGGAACGCTTCCGTATTGGTTGAAGGACAGAAGCATTAACAACTGGTCCATCGCTGCAACTTCCATTTGGCGTTATCAGGGGCAAAGCATGGTCTTGTTCATCGGAGCAATACAAGCCATCAGTCCGGAATTCTTTGAAGCATCATCCATTGATGGTGCGACCCGCTGGCAACAGTTTCAATACATCATTCTTCCCAGTTTGAAGCCAATCGTTATCTTGAACTTCATGTTGATGGTCAAAGGTTCTCTTTCGGCCTTCGAAGGCCCGTACGTTCTCACGTATGGAATGAATGGAACAGCCACAACTGTCGTCCTGATGCATCAGTTGGCTCATGAAGCGGGGAAAGTCGGCCTCGCATCCGCCATGGCCGTCATCCTTCTGATCATCATCCTCGCTGTTACCGCTCTACAAAATTTAATCTACAGCAAATTCTTCAAGGGGGAGTGAGATGAAGCTCAAAACCATTATCATCCAGATAGTAAAATACGTAGTTCTGGTCATGGGTACTTTTCTGGCCTTGCTTCCTCTGGTCACTGTGCTCTTCGCATCATTCAAAACAGCTCAGGAATACGCGACGACTAGTCCGCTTGCCATCCCCTCCCATCTTTTCACCTACTGGGAGAACTATATAATCGCTTGGAGGAAAGCGAGGATGACACTTGCTTTCAGAAATTCATTCTTTATCATTGTGTTCACCTTGCTTGGTTCCATTCTCACAGGTACTATGATCGCCTACGTTATTCAGAGGTTCGACTTCAGAGGAAGGCTTTTACTTCGCAACGTCTTCCTCCTTGCCAATTTGATTCCCGGCGTTACAATGCAGGTCGGTACGTACAAGATCATGAGCAACTTGCATATGGTCAATTCCATTCCTGGATTGATCATCCTTTACACCGGTACGGATATCATCGCAATTTACATTTTCCTTCAATATTTCGATAGTATCCCTCGTTCTTTGGATGATGCGGCCATTATTGATGGTTGTTCATATATCAAGATCTTCTTCAAAATACTACTTCCTTTGATGAAACCGGCCATTGTTACGGTGATGATCTTGAAGGGCGTATCTTCATACAAGGAATTTTATATGGCCAATCTCTATCTCCAGACAAGGACAAAATACGTGACAATCTCGACATCTTTGTATACCTTTACCGGAGAATACGGGAATCAGTACAATTACATCTGTGCAGGAGTCATCATCACTATTCTTCCTGCGCTGGTGTTATTTCTCTTCCTTCAGAAATATATCTACAATGGCATTGCCAACGGAGCTGTGAAAGAATGAATGAATCGATGAAGCTTTGGGCAGAACAACATATCACCACTTGTTTGCTACCTTTCTGGAACAGTCTGAAAGATCGAGAATATGGCGGTTTCTATGGGCTGGTCGATGACAATCTTCGTGTCTTCAAACGTACAGAAAAGGGTATGATCGAAAACAGTCGGATCCTATGGTTTTTCTCTCAAGCCAATCTTCATTTTCATGATCAACTCTCCCTTGCCGATGCACGGCATGCTTTTGCATTTATGACCGGTTGCGGTATCGACAGACAAGAAGGTGGCATCGTATGGTCTGTCAGTTTTGACGGGCAACTCCTTGATGGTACGAAGAGCGCGTTTAATCTTTCGTTCGCCATCACCGGTCTCTGTTCCTATTATCAGGCATCTCACGATGAGAAGGCAAAGGTTCTTGCGCTCCAACTGGAGGCCATTCTGCTGGCATATTTCAAAGACGGAAACAAGGGATACAAAGAGACGTTGAACCGATTCTTTGCTGAAAACTCTGCGACTTTGCTGAAAATGCAAAAATCGGCTCATAGCGGACAAAAGAGTCTCCAAACACAACTTCATGTATTGGAAGCCTTTGATTCCTTACAGAAGATAGCTCCAACACCGAAAAGGAAGCAGGAAATGGAAGAACTCTGCTCTCTTTTCTCCTCTATGCAGGATGCCGATGGACGTTTTGCCATCTTCTTTGATGAGGAACTTCATGTCATCAACGACTATCGTTCTTATGGTCACGACATCGAAACGGCGTGGCTCTTGGCATCTCTTTCCGAAGAGCTCACACCCTCCGTCCATCAAGAAATGGAAAGGCTCAGTGACAAGGCGATAACCAATTGTTTCAAGGAAGCTTATCAAATGCATTCTTTGATAGATGATGCATCATTTCCTCACCTTCGTCCTCATTGGCCACAGGCGGAAGCGGTCGTCGCTTTTCTTCAGATGGCAGAGCGACATCCATCTGAGCCGCAATATTTGGAAGTCGCAAAAGATATTTGGAGTTTCATCACAACATACTTGGTTGACAATAGGCCGCAAAGCGAATGGATTTACGCTGTGACGGATCAAGGAAATCCTGTCAAAGGACAACCCATTGTCTGGCCATGGAAAGGACCATACAACAATGCACGAATGTGTTTCTTCATGCTTGATCATTGAAACAGCAAGACCATATTCTTACGAGACACACCTTCACACCAACCGAGGGAGCGCATGCTCTCCCCAAGATGCGAAAGCATATATCAATTATTATTTGGAACGAGGATACAGTGGCATCATCGTCACAGACCATTTCTTCAATGGAAACTGTGCCGTCAGCAAGGAACTGCCCTGGGAAGAGCGGGTCAGACGATACTGCCTTGGATATCATGAAGCCAAAGATGAAGGAGACCGTCTTGGTCTTCAGGTCTTTTTTGGCATTGAATACAACTTCGATTGTGACGAATATCTGATCTATGGACTGGATGAAGCATGGATTTCGAACCATCCAGAGATCATGAAAATGTCACACCACGAATTGTTCCGGACGGTGGATGATGCAGGTGGTTTGATGGTACAAGCCCACCCTTTCCGGGAGCGTGAATACATTCCCGCCATCCATCCTCATCCCTATGATGTCCATGCTGTGGAAGTATCGAATTCGGGCAATTCTCTTGCATCTGATGAACGAGCCTATGCCTATGCAAAAAGCTATGGACTACCGATGACCAGCGGTAGCGACATCCATTTTATCGGTCAGCTGAAAGAAGATGTCAGGGGCATCTCGTTCGACCACAAATTGACGGGACTTCAGGATTTTATCGATACCATCAAAAGCGGTACAGGATATTCGCTCGTCGGCCCAAAGGCGATCATGATCCCTTGCCTGACTCGCCCATCTCTTCCTGTAGATGAACCCAAACAGCAAAACGATATCCTGTATTGCCAAAAACCTTACTTATGACAATCCTATTGTCTGGGATTTTTTCGGTTCGTCTGCATTCCTGTTTGTCAATGGATTCTGATGACTCATGGCAATCATTCGTGTGGTCGTAGTTTTCCTCAGATCCTGTTACAGACATAGAGCTGGGATACGGCAGGAAGATGTAGACGGCACACAGGAAGAAGTACTCAATGTCCCGGTATCCGAATGCGATCCGCTGAAGATCTATATCTTGTTCATGCAATCTTCAATCATACTTAACGAAACAAGGCACTCTGCATGGGTAAAGATACTCTTTCTATAGTACTTGTTCTTGTAAATCCATCCCGTTGTATGCCAGTTTTGGGGCTTTGTCCCGTGCACCCGTAGGTATTCGGCCGTCGTACCTTTCTTCTGTTTGACGTATTCTTTCGCCTTTGTTGCATGCGCGTTTCCCGTTTCGCTATTATGTACTCTGGTCTGATCTGCATATGCTTCTCTAGGAAACAGGCTAACATTTTCCGAATATCTTCCTGAATTTACGTATTGTTCCCGCTTACGACCTTATTGCCCCAATCCCAGTCTTTGGTGCTGTTGGCGATTTTCACGAGGGTCAGCATGATCGGGACTTCCGTAAGCACTCCGACCGTTGTCGCGAGCGTTGCCGGACTTGTCGTTCCGAAGAGGGCG
>JBAXYP010000062.1:0-8371 GCA_041670725.1 Sphaerochaetaceae bacterium | reverse complement strand
GTATTGTTGCCACGGGCAAGACCTTTCTGTATAGTGGTGAGGTCTTGGAAAAGGAGCGACTGTGATCATAGGCGAATTCAATGATTCTTTTCCTCCCTTGATGGATGGCGTTGGCGGAGTTGTCGGCAATTACCGGAAGGAACTTACTCTCCTGGGCGATACGGTGTATGTGGTGACGGGAGGATATGCTGATGCGGCCGCATACGATGAGAAGATGGGGTGGGGTGATCGCGTGTTCCGGATGCCCGGCAAAGTGGTGGAACGACTCAAGCCCTACGGAGTTTTGAAGACTCCAAAAGCATTGCGCGAACGGTTGATGGACATCGATTTCGACATCATTCACATCCATTGTCCCTTTTATTCGGGAAGACTGGGGGTGAACATTGCCCGGGCGAAGCATATCCCGCTTGTCGGGACGTTCCATACGCAGTTCAGGGATGACATCAACGGATTCGTTCATAACACGAAGTTGCTTACCGAGACGGTGATACGGTTCGAAATGCGGACATATCAGGCGTGCGACAGCATGTGGACGCCAAGCGACGCGACCAGACGGATTCTTCTGTCGGATTATTATTATCGCAAACCCGTGGCGGTCATGGAGAACGCTTGTGATTTTGAGAAGCCTTCCCCGGAAAGTCTCGGCGAAATGCGAAAGCGGGCGTATGCATACGCCCGTATACCGGAAGAAACGCCGGTGTTGCTGTACGTCGGACAACACAAGGACTGCAAGAACATTTGGTTGATCCTCTCCTCGCTGGAGCTGTTGCGGGACCAAGATGTCCCCTTCCGAATGTTGTTTGTCGGCGTTGGGCCTCAGGCGGATTCGTATAAACAATTCGTTAAGGAACATGGGCTTGACAAGTATGTTTCCTTTTTGGGGAGGATCAGCGATCGTTCCTTGATCGCGAGTCTGTACGCCGTTTCCACCGTGTTTTTGTTCCCGTCCTTATACGACACTTCCTGCTTGGTGATGCGAGAGGCGGCCTGTTTCGATGTCCCCGTCGTGTTCATCAAAGGGGCGTGCACCTCGGAAGGGATTGCCGACGGCGAGAATGGGTATCTTGCCGAGAACACACCCCAATCGTTCGGCGGCGCCATCAAGCGTTGCATCCTCAATCCTGAAGAACGGGAGCGGATAGGGCGTCAGGCCTGCGCAAGCCTGTACCGTACGTGGGCGGACGTGGCAAAGAACGTTCATGCCGAATACCAGAAAGTCATCGATGCGTACAAGCGGCAGGAGAAATAAAAAATACATGTCCTTCAAATGAAAGTGATGATTCCGTTCCCCATTTCCTTGGAGGGAGAATTCGTCATCGTCGGGGACGCTTATCGCTGAAGAATGCGATCATGCAAGAAAGGTTCGAATATCCGTAGTAACCGCGAGGCGTTTTCGTATGCGGAGAAACTAAACAAAAGGCACGTCCTTCCTACGTAAGAACGCGCCTCTTGTCGGATTTTTTCTGGAACCGTTACAGGACCGTTCCGTTCTTGATGACGGCGTTCTTGTTGATGACAATGATGCCGTCGTGAATGGAGTACATCTCGAAGTCTCCTTCCTGACGCGGAATGTCGTCGATTCCTATGCGGCATCCGTCGCCGATACGAACATTCTGGTCGATGATCGCCTTACGGATGATCGTACCTTTGCCGATTCCAATATTCGGTATTCCGTTCTTTGCGTTCTCCGCTTTCTGTTCCTCTGTCTCATAGTATTGGGCTCCCATACAGTAGACGCCGTCCAAACTCGCACCGGATTCGATGATCGTCCGTACGCCGATGATCGAATTGACGATATACGCGTTGGTGATGATCGACCCTTCAGAGGCGAGAGAGCAACTGATGTTGCAGAAGTTCATCTTTGTTGCGGGAAGATGACGTCTGTGAGTGTAGATCGGCATCTCCTCGTCGTAGAAATTGAACTGGGGATTGATGGATGCGAGATCGAGGTTGGTTTCATAGAACGCTTTGATCGTTCCGATGTCTTCCCAGAATCCATCGAACAGGAACGCGGCCACCTTCCGCGACTTGATGACGTCGGGGATGATCTCCTTCCCGAAATCCGTCTTGTCGTTGTTCAGCACTTCTTCCATTGTCTTCGCATTGAAGATGTAGATGCCCATACTCGCCAGGTATTCGTTCGAACTGTCCGTCTGTTTGTGCAATGTGTTTTTCATAAGTTCCGCAGGAACCTTGTAGTCGGTGATGTCCAATTCGATGGACGGTTTCTCATTGAATTTGGTGATGAACCCGTCTTTGTCAGCGCCGATGATCCCTAGGCCCGTCGCTTGCGAACGGGAGATCGGCTTTGCCGCGATAGTCAGTTCCGCTCCGCTTGCGATATGCCGTTCCAACATTTCCCTGAAGTCCATCCGATACAATTGATCGCCGGAGAGGATTAGATAGTAGTCAGCTTTCTGGTCATGGAAATGAACCATGTTCTTCCGTACTGCGTCCGCCGTGCCTTGGTACCAGCTTTCGCTGTGGTACGTCTGTTCTGCGGCCAGAATTTCGACAAACCCATTGCTGAACGTGTCGAAAATATAGGTGTTTGCAATGTGATTGTGCAGGGACGCAGAATTGAATTGTGTCAGAATGTATATCTGTTTGATGTCACTGTTGATGCAGTTGGAAATCGGAATATCCACCAGCCGGTATTTACCGGCAAATGGCACCGCGGGTTTTGACCTGTCCATGGTAAGCGGATACAAGCGCGTGCCTTTCCCTCCCCCCAGAACAATCGCAACGACCCTTTGTTTGTTGACCATATGTTGCCCCTCCTTCAGATTTCCTCTCGCCTATGTTACCCCATATAGGGAAAAATAGGAATGCGCCGATTGCTCCCATGAAAAATCATGTGTCATGGCTCGCGCGCGCAAAACATCCAATTGCCCATAATAGGAAAGCGCCCTTGAAACCGCTTTTTCTATGTCTTCGCCGCTGAGGACGGAAAACAGGAACCCATCGCCATCATGAGGATTTTCATCTATGTCGATGATGCTGTCCGCGAGGCCGCCCGTTCGTCGCGCGACGGGAATCGTCCCGTACCTGAGAGAGTACAACTGGTTCAGTCCACATGGCTCGAATCTGCTCGGCATCAGAAAATAATCCGCTCCCGCTTCAAGACGATGGGCGAGGTCGTCGGAAAAGAGAATATTGACGGACAAGTTGGGGTATTTGTTCCCGATCGCCGTCAATTTGTCTTCCATTGCCTTCTCTCCGGTTCCGATGATCACCATCTGCAACTGATGGTCCCTGACGATACGTTCCAGCGCGCAAGGCGATCCCTCAAGCAATTCGCGAAAACCTTTCTGCTCGGCGATTCTGCTGATCATGGCGAAGAGAGGCGTTTTCGCTTCCACGGGAAGCCCGAATTCCTGTTGGACCTCCCTTTTGGTCAACGCTTTCCCCTCCAGATGGTCCTTATCGAAATGATGGACGAAATGGGAATCCTTTTTGGGGTCCCACTCTTCGTAATCGACGCCATTGATGATACCCGAGAGGATCGCCTTCCGTTGCCTGAGCAGGCCGTCGAGGTGACAGCCAAACTGTTCGGTCCGTATCTCTTGGGCGTACGTAGGACTGACGGTGGTAATTTTGTCGGCGAATTCCAAACCGCATTTAAGCATGTTGCATCGTGCTCCGGATCCTGTGCCCATGAAGATTCGCGGATCGGCCGGAATATCCGTCTTAAGAAAATCCAATCGGGTGAAATCACCCTGATAGGCGAGATTGTGGATGGTAAGCACGCTCTTCGTTTCTTTGAAAAAAGAACTGGCGGACAATTTCAGGAGATAAGGTGCGAATCCGCTGGTCCAATCATGGCAGTGGATTACGTCGGGTTTCCATCCGAGCGCTTCGCACAAACCAAACGCCGACTTGTCCTCAATGGTATACCGCTGGATGTTATCTTCGTATGGGGCGAAGGACGTATCCCCGTAGATTCCCTTCCGTTCGGTGAATGCCGGATGTGAGATGAAGTAGTAGGGGACGCCCCTGACCGTTTGCGTAAGGAATTCGATCGTTTCCGCAAAGCCATCCACCGTTACGCGGCAGGAAAGTCCCGTCCGCGTCATGTGTGTCGTATCGATGGAGCCGTACAACGGAAGCAGTACGCGGACATCGACACCGAGGGTATGCAACGCCGCACTCAGGGCTCCCACTACGTCAGCCAACCCTCCTGATTTGCAAAAAGGCACGGCCTCGCTGGAAAGCATCAATACGTTCATAATTTTATCAAACCACCTAAAGCTGGTCGCGTCAAGCGAAAAAACCGTGAGAAATCCAAGAGAAGGAAAGGCGTTTCGGGGAAACGGAGAGATTCTGTTGACTTTCGGTCTTTCCCGTCGACACAATGCTCTTGTGACCCAGAAGAAAGATTCCGTGATGGGGAAATTTTCCACCTCACTGCTTGCGAACATCTTCAATGTCTCCATCTCGACGCTTACCGGGCTGTTGATCCCCAAGCTGATGGGGACCACCCAGTATGGTTACTGGCAACTGTACGTGTTGTATATCACCTATGTCCCATATTTTCATTTCGGATGGGTTGACGGAATGTATCTCAGGGAAGGCGGCACCGCGTATGAAGAGGTGAACAAACGTGCGTTTCACACACAGTTCCTGATGTACTGCATCTTCGATCTCGTTGTTTCCTTGGGAATCCTGTTGTTGGGATTTGCGTTCGCTGACGGCGAACGCAACGTCATGACGTTCGCCGCCATTGCCGGAGCCCTCTTCCTTCCCAGAATTTTTTTCCAATATTTGTTGCAGGCGACCGGAAGAGTCGAGGTGTATGCAAAAAATCTCGTGTGGGAACGCATCATCTGCGCCGTGATCCAGATTATCCTGCTTTTCTTTGGGTATCGGGGCTACGGGGCGATGATTTCCGCCGATTTGGTGGCGAAAGCGGTAACCCTGCTGTTCATTCTGTCCCATTGCAAAGACATCGTTTTCTCAAAGGGCGGTCCGGTACGGAGCGCCTTGCGGGAGATCGGCGAAAACTTTCGCGTAGGATCAAAAGTAACATTCGCCACCATCAGCGGCATGTTGCTCATCGGAATCCTCCAGTTCATGGTGGAGCGGAGGTGGTCCATCGAAGTATTTGGCATGGTGAGTTTCGCCTTGGTTTGCGTCCAGAGTATCCTTGCGTTTATCAATCAGATTTCCGTGGTGTTGTTTCCGTTGCTCAAAGGTAGCAAACCGGACCGATATCCGCAGATATTTCAGCATACCGGTTGCTACATTTCCAGTGCGTGTACGTTCCTGTTAGTGATGTTTTTTCCCCTCAAGATCATACTTGAGAAGTTCCTTCCCGAATACGCCACCGGCATCTTGTTTTTGGGTATGGTTGTTCCCATGATTCTGTTCGAAGGGCGGAACACCCTGCTGCTGTATACGTTTCTCAAGACGCTCCGCAAAGAAACCGCCATGTTGGTGATCAACATCATCATGATGCTTGTGGCGCTTCTTCTGACGTATATCACCGTTTTTCGGCTTCGCGATCTCACTCTTGTCGTATTCAGTACATTGGTGTTGCTTGCGCTCCGCTGCCTTCTGTCCGACATCTTTGTGCAACGGAGTCTCGAGTTGTTCGCGCCAGGAGAATTCATTGTCAGTTTGGTGACGGCGGCGGTGTTTCTTTTCTCCTGTTGCGTGCTGAAAGGGATGCCGGGTGCGCTGGTCTACAGTGGATACGCCGTCGGATACTATCTGATGCGAAAAGACGCGTATCGTACTTCCCGGGCCTTCCTTCATGAGGCGCACCCCGACGTACAGAAATGAAAAACCACCCGTTTCCAGGTGGTTTTGACCGGTTACCAGCGCTTTCCCTCCGCGTTGTTTCTGCCTTTCTTGTTGCGATCCTTGCGATCGTCGCGGCTTCCGAAGCGAGGACGGTATGGTTCGTCGTCGAAGCGTCGTCTGGAACCTCGGCGGGCGAGATGCCTGCCGTTCGGGTTGTCCGGACGTGCCTTTGTGATGATGGGGCGTTGCGCCGGATCTTTTGTCGCAAACGCCTTGAGAATTCGTTCGGCGACATCCAGCGGAGCGGAAATGAAACTGAACTCATCCTGGACGGTGACGTCCCTGAAGTCCGCTCCCTTCGCTCCCACTTGTTCCATCATATAATCCGTGAGCGTCTGCTTGTCCAATCCATCCTTTTGCCCGCGGGCGATGAACAGTCTTGTGTATCCGTCATCCGCTTCGGAGGGGCGTTCTTCTTCTTCACGCCTTCGTCCCCGACCTCTCCTCTCGCCACGTTCTCCTTTGTCCCGCCATTCGTCGATTTTGTCCAGATCATGGTACTTGGATTCATCCAAAGCGTCTTTGTAACAGAAATCCAACAACGACGAAACGACTTCCTTCGGCTCATGGTCGGCGAGCAGTTGCTCCGCAATGCTCTCGTATATGCTGTAGTCTTTTTCCTCAGAGAGCCTGTTCGTCATCTCTGCGAGGATCCTTGCGCGTTTCGCTCTCACCACTTCGGATGGTTCGGGAACTTTTTCCCGACGGATTTCCGTTTTTGCGACCCGCTGTATAAAGGAAAGTTTGCGGAACTCCCTCGGAGTGACGAACGTGATGGCGGTACCGGATTTGCCGGCGCGTCCCGTTCGCCCGATACGGTGAATGTATTCTTCCGGTGCTTCAGGGAGGGAGTAGTTGATGACGTGAGTGAGGTTCTGAATATCCAGACCTCTGGCCGCCACGTCCGTTGCGACGACGATGGAGAGTAAATGCTCCTTCATCCTCCTCAGAATCGCCTCACGCGCCGGTTGGGAAAGATCCCCGTGCAACGCCTCGGCGTCGTATCCTCGCGATTGTAGTTTCCTTCCCACCTCATCGCATTGGATTTTCGTCCTGCAGAAGACAAGCCCGTAAAAGTTGTCTTCCATATCGATGATTCTGGTCAGCGCCTCGAATTTGTCCGATTCCCTGACCTCAAAGTATACCTGGTCGGTAAGAATTGGCGTTACGGTTTCCTGCTTGACCCGGACGATCTCCGGTTCGTGCATGAATTTCTCAGCGAGCTTCATGATCGGGGCAGGCATCGTCGCAGAAAAGCAGAGCATCCGTTTTTCCGCGGGAGTCTGCTTGAGAACCTCTTCGATGTCATCGATGAAACCCATGTCCAACATTTCGTCCGCTTCGTCAAGAACCATGAATTTCAAGTGCTCCAAACGAAGTGTCCCACGGCGAAGATGGTCCAGAACACGTCCCGGGGTACCGACGACGACCTGTACGCCACGCTGAAGCATCCTGAACTGAAGCCCCATTGAAGCGCCGCCGTAGATGGCCGCCACTTCCAAGTGGCGATCCCCTTTCAAACTGTTGATCTCTTCCGCGTCCTGTACGGCAAGTTCCCGTGTCGGAGCGAGAATCAACGCCTGTACATCCTGATGCGATGGATCGACGATTTCCAAAATGGGCAAACCGAAGGCTGCGGTCTTTCCCGTACCTGTCTGCGCCTGACCGATGACATCCACTTTATTTTTCAATAAAAGCGGAATACACGCGGCCTGTATTTTCGTCGGTTCCTCAAAACCCTTTTCTTTCAGGGCTTGCAATGTTTGTTCCGATAATCCTAAGTCGGCAAAACTCTGTAAATCTGACATTTGTATTCATTAACTCCACAGTATATGGCAACATCCTTCTCATCAAACACGGAGGGAATGTGTCCGGTTGCAGTGACGAAAGTGCTTGTGCTTTCAAGAAATGTTGCATGCTCACTATAGCGGAAAGGAACGTGAATGCCAATGGTTCATGGCGCGTCGATCGATTTGTTTTGGATTTTTTGCCAAAAGAAAGTATGCATCGTTCTTGTGGGATGGGAGTGCCGGATGAAATTGCGATCACGGAAAACGCATGTCGGTCTTGGATGTGACTTTCCCTGGTTTGCGGCCTGTCGGGATCGGGAGGGTGAAAAGACCGTCGCATCGCCATCCCTGTCTTTGAGCGGAAGTTCGTCGCCCCTTATGGCTGAGACGATGTTTTCACGAAGAAGAAAGCCCTGCCTACCACCGGTTGAAGACATCCTCGACAAAGCCGGGAAACTTCTTCACTTCAAGAGTACGCCCGTCGTCCAGGACGACGTTTCCTGAGAAATAACCGAACACTTGGTGCTGGCGGGATTTGAGCACCAACGCATTGAGCGAGCTCGTACGATCGAATCGTGGTTCGAAACCCATCTCGAACCGGTGATCGTTACTGGTGAATTCCCATGGTTTCATGTAGGAGTCCTGGGGAACTACAAACGTCACTTCGTCGAGTTTATGAATGATTCCGTCATAAAAGAGGACGTTCTCGGATGCGGGAGTACGATCCGAAAACCCATAGCCGATGTTGAAGCCGAAACGGACACCCTCAAGCAATC
>JBAXYP010000061.1:0-8396 GCA_041670725.1 Sphaerochaetaceae bacterium | reverse complement strand
TTCTCAGAATGAAAAAATCAACCTTAACCGGATACTCAAAGAGAATCTTGATTTGGTCTCCTTTTCCACCATACGCGTCCATTCCGTGGCCAGATATGCCGCCTTTCCGACTGAACTTGGGGAAATCCGAGCGCTTCTTTCTTGGGCAAGGGGGAAAAACATTCCGACGGCCATCCTCGGAGGAGGCTCAAACACGCTGGCGGGAGACGATGGCGTCGACGGTCTTCTTATCATTACGACCGGCATGACTCATTTCCACATCAATGGAGAGATGTTCTGCGTCCGTTGCGGACTTACACTGGAAAGCGCCATCGACCACGCTTCTGAGGCGGGACTTGCCGGGCTGGAAATGCTTGGAGGAATTCCAGGGACTGTCGGAGGCGCAATATGGGGAAACGCTGGAGTCGACGCCGCACAGATTTCGACCACATTGTATTACGTGGACTATCTGACGATGGATGGCAAGCTCCACCGCATGCAGATTCACGCGGACGATTTCTCCTACCGGCACAGTCCGTTCATGGACATGCAACCGGTTATTCTCTACGAAGCCGCCTTCCGTCTCACACCAACGCGGCAAACGGCCCAGCTCAGGATAATCAAGGAAGGGACGAAAGCGCATAGGCGGGAACAGCACCAATACGACTGTCCGAACCTCGGGTGTTTCTTCAAGAACCCGCAGGGGCAAGTCGCAGGAACACTGATCGAAGAAGCGGGATTGAAAGGAAAGAAAATAGGCGGCGCCATGGTCAGCCCCTATCACGCAAATTTCATCGTCAATACGGACGGTACGGCCACAGGGGGCGACGTGCGTTCTTTGTCCGAGTTGGTGCAACGAACCGTCAAAGAGCGTACGGGCGTGGAATTACAGTACGAAATCACGTTTCTCGGTTCGTGGAAAAAGAGAACGTAACCGACGGACGCTCGCCCCATCGTTTCCGGACCTTGATCGTCCAAGGACTTTGCGTGCGGGACGCTTTCATCTGAAAGCCGTCATCGTACCATTCGATTTCCAGGAATTTGATCCGAATGATGCAGGACCAGCTCTTTATCAGGCGTTTGGGCCGCAGGGAAACAGACAATGACGCACGAACGGAACAGGAATCGTACGTACAAGCGATCTCATGAGTGACAACGCTCGTCAATGTGGATTCTGCGGAATACCGGGCCGTCATACGGCAAGAAGCGCCGATCGTTGCACCGTATATCCTCGTTCCGAACGACACGAAACCTTCAGAACGCCAATTTTGCGCTTCACCGCCGAACAAAGGGAGCGGTCCCCATCGTTTTCCATACCGAACTTGCAGTTGTGACACGGTTCCATCCGCCCGTAGTTCGAGAACGCCAAAGACAGGCCATTTCTCGTCGCCTATTCTGAAGGTGAGGGACAACGGCCCTTGGCGCAGCAAATGTTTTATCGCCACATATCTGTTCGACCGATATCCTTGCGCTATCTGTATGGAGCTGCATCCGATCATCCCCGAAAAGGACAACGAACATCCCGCGCCAACCCGTTCGTTCGACAATGACGGTCGTTCGACGATGAACGAACCTTCGGGCGACGCCGAATGGGGACGATACCACCAGAACCCCCTCCATTCCCAAGTATCGTTCCTTTCTCCCAAGGAAAGATAGACCGGAGACGACATATCGGAAAACGGGGAGAATAACGTTGCCGTCCAACCGTGGTCGCCCGACAACCTCAGCCCTCTGGAATTTCCGGTGAACGGATTGTCATCTTTGCCGTAGAGGATGGAAATCCCGCTTTTCCTCGCCTGCAGTTCCAACGCCGTAACGGAAAGGATCCCGGAGGACGAGAGAAGACCGATGCGATTTCCGTTGGAAGAAACATCAAGACGATAGACTCTTTCCAAAGGATCCATTTCGATCGTGAATGCAAAAAGAACCGACCCAATCGTCAGCAGGACGAACAACCATGTCCTCATGCAGGCAATACCATAAAATGACGGCAATCGTATCAACAGGGAAATATACGCCTCCCATTCATGTGCGAAGGAACTGTTTTCCTGTTTTTTTTGTACGTTTACCATCATTTTGTTGATTTAAGAAGAAAAGAGTGGTTAAATGAGCCTATCCTACAGAAAATCAAAAATCCTTTGAGGAGTAATAAGAATGGTAATTCTGTGCTTGAATTGTGGCAGTTCTTCAGCCAAATACCAGGTGTATGATTGGGACAACAGAGATGTGCTAGCCGTCGGCGTGGTCGAACGTATCGGATTGGAGTATTCGACGATCGAACAGAACGCGACGGACAAGCCCGTCTATCAGGCGAAATTCGTTTCCCCGACTCATAAAGAAGCGATCGAGATGATCATGAAAATGCTTCTTGATCCGACCTACGGCGTGATCAAGAGTCTGGATGAGATCGGAGCCGTCGGACATCGTGTCCTGCATGGAGGCGAACTGTTCAAGAAATCGACCTTGGTGACCGACGAAGTCATAGAGAAACTGAAAACCGTCATCCCTCTCGGGCCGTTACACATGCCGGCGAACATCATGGGCATCGAGGCTGCGAGAAAAGCGATGCCGAACATCCCTCAGGCAATCGTGGTCGACACGGCGTGGCATCAGACGATGCCTCCAGAGTCGTTCATGTACGCGGTCCCATACGAATGGTACACCAAGTATAACGTCCGCAGGTACGGTTTTCATGGAACGAGCCACCTGTATTGCGCAAAAAGAGCCGCCGCGTTGCTCGGCAAGGAGAACAGGGACACGAACCTCATCATCTGCCACGTGGGCAATGGGGCGTCCGTTTGTGCGGTGAAAAATGGCGTTTGCTACGACACTTCGATGGGACTCACGCCGCTTGAGGGGCTTGTCATGGGAACGAGGTCCGGCGATTTGGATCCCGCCATTCTTCCGTACATCATGGAGCAGACGGGTATGAGCGCCAAGGATATGGACACCGCGCTGAACAAAAAAAGCGGGCTGATGGGCATCTGCGGAATGAGCGATCGTCGTGACGTTCTTGTCGCCGCAAGCAACGGAGACAAAAAGGCACAACTTGCCATCGACATGGAATGCCATCGCCTGAAGAAATACATCGGAGCCTATTGTGCGGAGCTTGACGGAAATGTCGACGCATTGGTATTCACCGCAGGAGTCGGAGAAAACGCCGACCATATCCGAAGCGGCGCATGCAAGGGACTCGAAAAACTTGGCCTCAAGTTGGACGAAAAGAAGAATGCGGTATGTCATTGTAAAAACGGAGAATTCTGCATTAGCGCCGATGACTCTCCCATCAAGATTTTCGTCATACCCACGGACGAGGAATTGGTTATCGCCGAAGACGCACACGCCTTGATGAAAGGGACGTATGACATCCACACCAAATTCCACTACAGTTTCGAAGATCCCAATTACGTCAATAAAGGACGGAAGAGAAATCTTCCCGACAATCTGAAAAAACATCCTGAGCTCAAACCGCTTCTGGTTTATCCTCCGAAGATGAAGGAAGAATTGAAAGTCAAATGAGCGAAGCGGCCCACGCGGGCCGCTTTTTTCATCCCTCCGCCCCGCTTGCCCCTGGTTTTCCCCCATGGTACGATGGATACATGAACACGTTCTTTCTTGATACGGCATCTTCGCTTTCTCACGGCGGGGAAATGGTTCTGGCCCTTTCCCTTACGGGTGATAAGTCAATCGCTGTGACAAAAACAGGCAGACGATACGGGGCGTTGCGAAAACGTGACCTTACCGACGCGGTATGCGCTCTCGCAAAGAAAATTCTGCGGAACAACGAAACGGGTATCCATTGCGTCCATGGAACGGATTTTTTATTCGTCGGCGTGCGATCCGACGAAGCCGGAGCGATCATCAGGCATATCGGAACCGCGTGTATTCTCCACCACCACGCGGCGTTCGCCGTTTCGTCAAACGGAGCGTGGTCGTTCCTAGACGACGGAAAGTTTCTTGCCATGGAGGGAGCACCCAAAGAGAATGAACTGGTTCGCCATTTGGCGGCAAATGAAGAAGGTTTCTTCGGCGACGCCTTATTTCGGATAACCGGGCGCAAAGAGCGGATCGTCATCGTCGGCGACCATCCCGTCTCGCGGTCTCTCTCGGATCTTGCCTCACAATTGGGATTCGCCGTGACGATCGTCTCCAGACAATCCCAACGATTCCTGAAATCCGTCTATTCCAAACAGGTAACCTGCAAAAGCGGACAGGATCTTGCTTCCGCCATCACCGCATTTCCTCCCGACCCTTTCAATTGCTGGGTTTTCGCGGAAAACCCGTTCAACGACGCCGAATGGCAACGATGGCTTGACCATCGCAAGACGGCGTACGTCGGCATCCTTTTCCCCGTTTCCTCACCATCGGTTCTTCCCTGCTCGGTACGTTCTCCCGCAGGACTCGCATTCGGGGAAGAAGGGGAGAAAGCCTTCGCTCTTTCCGTCATGACGGAAATTCTCATGGCGACGAACCACGCGAACGGGAACCATCGCTCTCCGCTCGCATCCCTTGTCATCGTCCGTGGCGCAGGGGACCTCGCCAGCGGAGTGATCATCCGTCTCGTCAACGCCGGATACCCCGTCCTGGCGCTGGAAGTGGAGAAGCCGACCGTCATCAGGCGGACGGTGAGCTTCGCCGAGGCGATGTTCGCTCAATCCGCAACCATAGAAGGAATTACGGCACGGCGGGTATCTTCGTTGGAGGAAGCGAAGGAGACGATCCTCCGACACGAAGTACCCATCCTCCCCGACCCCGAGGGACACGCTATCCGGGTACTGGAGCCGCCGATCGTCGTCGATGCGATTCTCGCCAAACGGAATTTGGGTACGAAAATTACCGACGCTCCTCTCGTCATCGCTTTGGGTCCGGGTTTCTCTGCGGGAACGGACTGCCACTATGTCATCGAGACGATGCGCGGACACAGTCTGGGGAAAATCATTCCCCTCGGAAAAGCCATCCCCAATACGGGGGTGCCGGGTCTCGTAGGCGGGGCCGCCGCCGAGCGCGTCATCCACAGTCCCGCCGCAGGCGTGTTCCACGCCGCTGAAGGGATCGAGATCGGACGCATCGTCGCCAAGGGCGAGATCATCGCCATGGTAGGGGAATGTCCGGTCGCCGCCACGTTGAACGGAATGCTCAGAGGATTGCTCCATGACGATCTCTTCGTTCCCAAAGGCTTCAAAATCGCCGACATAGACCCCCGCGGGAAGAAAGCCGATTTTCATACGGCGAGCGACAAAGCAAAGGCCATCGCGGGAAGCGTACTGGAGGTAATCGACCGGCGTTACCGCTGGTGATACCCCTTGTCCACCATCTCGTAGGCGAACAACTCTTTTGCGGCTTCCTCATCATAGCGGTATTCCCAGCATCCCAAACGATGGATCATTTCTCCGCCAAAGCCTCGTTTGAACCGGTATAATCCGTGCATCGGATGATCCGGCCGATCATCGGGAGCGACTCCGAACAGATCGTAGGAGAGGCAACCGTACCGTTTTGCAAGGCGCATCGCTTCCCATTGGAGCGCATAGGTGCTCATGCTTTCCCGTCGATCGTTAGAACTCGCGCCAAAAAGATAGGTGGCTCGGGTGTCACTGTAGGTGAGAAACATCGAAGAAAGGGGTTGCCCATCAAGACTGGCGACGAGTAATGTGAAACCCGCATCGTCATCATGCGCGCCAAAAAACGAACGGAAAAATGAAATGTCATGCAGCGTAATGCCGTTACGGAGAGCCGTTTCCCGATACAGGCGGTAGAACACAGGAAGTGCCTCGATGCCGCATGTATGGACGACAACACCATGCCGGAGTGCCAGGCGAATGTTGTAACGCGTCTTGGGATGCATTCGGGCAAGGATTTCCTCTTCGTCCCCATCCAGACCGACGACCATCGTGTCGGAAGGCAATTGGTCGAAAACCGACTTGCGCAATTTTTTCTCTTCCGTCGTCCAGTTCATTCGAATTTCCAGGAAACTGGGATCTTCCACATCACAGTCCCACGGGCGACGCCACGGCAAGTCGTACCGTACCAGGATGGTCCGTTCTCCGAGCTTCTCTCTCAGGCCTTCCGACAATTCCTCGAGGAACGGCCCCATCGCCTCTTCGCGCGGGGTGATCAACGGACCGTATGGGACGTAGGCTATCCGTGCTTCTCTGCTGACAGGAACGGTGAGAAGCAAGATATCGTCCAGAAGGTACGACGAAGAAACGCCTCCTTCCATTTCGTCACGTTTTACTTTGATGTCGAAAGCACGGACATCGAATCCTTGCCGCTGCTTGACCTGGGACCAGAAAAAACTCTGGTGCACCAACGGAGTATCATAGAGGAAATCGGCTTGTTTTTCCTCCAACTGCACATACATCGCGAACCTCTTGCGCCGTTGTGGCATGTTCACCATATCATGGAAAATAGTTCGATACAACCGAATGCACTTTTCAAGAGCGGGAATAATGAGTAGTTTAGAGGTGAGGTGTTACATGGCCAAAAAAGTACGTTTCTATCGTTGCCCGGTATGTCACTCGGTGGTTGAGCTGATCGATGACGAGGGTCAGAGCCTAACCTGTTGCGGGCAACAAATGGAACTTCTGCAAGCAAAAACGGAAGGACCGGAAAGCGAGTATCATCTTCCTGTCGTTAAACGACAGGATGGGGTTCTGTACATCAATGTCGGGCAAAAAATGCATCCGCAATCCCCCGATCATCACATCGCGTTCATCGTGCTGGTGACGAAGCGGACCGTCCGCCGCAGCGACATCAACGCCAATGAAGCGCCCGCTACGTTGTTCAACGAAAAAGACCATGGAGATGTATATGTCTACTGTACCTGCGACGGACTTTGGAAAATCAGTTTTTAAGTTATTGCTTGTCATCGACATGCAGAATGACTTCGTCACCGGAAGCCTGGGGAGTGCGGAGGCTCGTGCCATCGTACCCGATATGGCCGACAAACTGGCGAAAGCGGACGTTCCCGTGTGGTTTACCATGGATACCCATAAAGCGGACTACATGAACGATCCCGAAGCGCGGCACCTGCCCGTCCCCCACTGCGTGAAAGGCACGGAGGGATGGAAAATCATTCGGGAACTTGAGCCGTTTGCAAAAAATGCGGCGTGCATTGAGAAACCGACATTCGGATCCGTAGAGTTGGCCATGCGTGTGGCGGCGATGCCCGATCTTAAGGAGATCGAAATGATGGGCGTCTGCACCGACATCTGCGTGGTGAGTAATGCCTTGCTCCTCAAGGCGTTCCGTCCAAGTCTCGTCATCAAGGTGGATTCGGCGCTTTGCGCGGGCACTACGCCGGAAAATCACTTGTCCGCCCTCTCGGTAATGCGAAGCTGTCATATTGACGTTCTCTGAAGCGAATTGAGACTTCTTCAGGTAGACGGAGTATGAGTCTGTCCTCTGAAGTATCGCGCGTAGCGCAAGAGCAATTTGGAATCGCCAGCCTCCGCCCGTACCAACGATTGGTGGTTGTTGATCTGCTGGAACACATACAACGACCGGGCGACCACCATGGGGCGCTGGTCATTCTTCCCACCGGTTTCGGAAAAACCCTCTGTTTTTCCATTCCTATCGTTTTTTCGTCGCAGAAAGTCTTGATCGTTTACCCGCTTCTTTCTCTGATGAACGATCAGATCCGTCGTTTCCAGGCGGAGCATATCCGATGTGCGTCCATCAGAGGCGGACAGACAAGAGCCCAACGGGAAAAGATGTGGAACATCCTTGACGACGGTCTTGCCTCCGTCGTCGTCACCAACGCTGAATCGTTGGAACGAAAAGACGTGCTTCACCATTTGGCCCGTTACCGTTACAGCATGGTGGTCGTCGACGAAGCGCACATCGTCTCCCAATGGGGGAGAACATTTCGTCCAAGTTATAGAAATCTGGGACTGTTCCTGTCGTTTCTGGATGTCAAGCTCATTGCCGCATTCACGGCAACGGCCAGCGACGCCATCGTATCGGATCTGGAGAATTCCCTCTTTCTGGGAAAGCTTCCCCATGTCATTAAGGCGAGTTCGGACAGAGACAACATCACCTATCATGTGGAACGGACCCTCGTCAAACGACATGCCATCACCGCAATTCTTGCCGACCCCCATCGTCGTCCCGCCGTCGTCTTCTGCCCGACACGCCGGTCGTGCGAAGCATACGCTTTTTCCCATGCGTTCTCTGCCCCAACCATTCCCGTACGCTATTACCACGCGGGACTTGGGCGCAAGGAACGAAGAGCTCTGGAACAATGGTTTTTTGGCCAAAACAACGCCGTTCTGTTTTCCACATGCGCGTTCGGAATGGGAGTGGACAAGAAAAACATCAGGACGATCATCCACGTATCGCTCCCCAGCAATGTGGAAAGCTATCTGCAGGAAAGCGGTCGCGCAGGACGGGACGGCTTGTCCGCAAAGGCGTTCGTCCTG